>JBCBZL010000328.1:0-5351 GCA_039815385.1 Cyanobacteria bacterium P01_A01_bin.114 | reverse complement strand
TCATCGAGGACGTCAAACCACCCCCGACCTGACTGTGTGCGTCCCATTGCTATGGTCATATGGGAAATTCTCCAAACAGATTATTAACAAACAGTAAGGCACCGCCTGCGAAAAAATATTAAAAGTGCAAATCCGCCGCTATAGGACAGCTGCAAAGTATGCAGGCAATGTTTACTAAACTTTACTGTATTTCTCATTATACGGATTCTTTCTAGAAAATCACGTGCAGGCCAGCTTGGCAGGAGTCCATCTCCTGCACTGAGGGCTTGTTTGGAGAGGTAGAGCGGGGCTCAAACCGACCTAAGCCTGGTTGTGAAAAAAACATTAAGATTGCTTTATCGTTTTGTCTCGCTCCTCTTGCTGTAATTCGTCTCCTGCCGCGATTTGACTGAGAGTGCGGTTTGGCTGAGGGTGCAGTTCAAGGCTCGCTGGCCACAGCCAGAATTTTGAGCTCGACGCCACACTTCGGCTCTAATTCTTGCCATACTAGAGAGCGCACCTGGCAAGCTAAAATCTTGCCCCAGATACTTCGCATACTAGATACCTTGCATATATGTATATTGTTGAGCTCGCGCTAAAACAGACTGCCTTACCGCTATCGGTACAAAAGGAAACGGCTGAAGCTGCACAGTCAGCTTACGACATGGTGACCAAAGCCCTGAACTCAGGACAGCCCGTCCTGGTAGAACTCACCTGTGATAAGCAGGAAGGGAAGAAGGTGTCAGTTTTGGTGAGTGAGCTGGCGGCTGTGCAGGTTTATGAGAAATCGGGCACGTCTTCGTCTGGCAAAGCGCCTGGTTTCTTCGCCATGTCCGCTGAGTAGGTCGCTTGGGGGCAATGTCATTAGGGTCGATGTCAAACCGTGAGCCTGAGCAGCTGAGCGGCCCGCCTGCGATTCGAGTGGCAGGGCTGCGTTTTCAGTGGCCGTCAGGGGCCTCTGTCTTAAAAGACTGTTCAATCGAAGTTGAGCAGGGCGAGTTTTGTATGCTGCTGGGGACGAACGGCAGCGGCAAGTCAACTTTGCTAAGGCTGTTGGCAGGTCTGCTTGATCGCCAGGAGGGGCATATTGACCTGCAGGGACCGGTGGGGTTTGTGTTTCAAAACCCTGATCATCAGCTGGTGATGCCGACGGTGGGGGCCGATGTGGCGTTTGGTCTGGTGGCTGAGCAGCTGATGCCGCAGCAAATTCAGCAGCGGGTAGCGACGGCCTTGACTGCTGTTAATTTACTGCCCCTGCAGCGGCGACCTATTTATGCACTCAGCGGGGGGCAAAAGCAGCGAGTTGCGATCGCAGGAGCCTTGGCCCAGCGCTGTAAACTGCTGCTGCTCGATGAGCCTACCGCTTTACTAGACCCCGACAGCCAGCTAGATTTGGTTACCCAGGTGCGCCGTCTGGTCAAAAGCCAGGAGCTAACTGCGCTATGGGTGACCCACCGGCTGATGGAGCTAGATTATTGCGATCGCGCCTTTCTGCTTGATCAGGGGCGCGTCGTTGCTCAGGGTGAGCCCCAGACTATCAAGCAGCGATTGATTGAGCTGCATTCTGCGACCGTTTAGCCAAATTCGCACCAGATTTGGCATGTCCCGTCAAGGACACTGATCTCTGCACGCTGAATCTCTGCACAATGCGCTTGCGTCTAAAATGGACTTGCGTCTGAGAAGGCAACGATTAAACTAAATAATAAGTATTGGCTACATCCAGAACCTATCGTTTGCCCACAGGGCAAAGCTGAAGTGATTGGATGGGGCTCGGGTAAAGTTTTTTTTCAGCTTTTTTAGTCGTTTAGCTTTTCTAGTATGGCCAGCTCCACCGCCGAAGCCATTCTCCTTGTTGATGGTTATAACGTTGTTGGGGCATGGCCTGAGCTTATTCGACTGCGAGATCAGTTAGGCTTGGAGCCCGCTCGCAACCAGCTCGCAGAAGATTTGGCTAACTACAGTGCTTTCAAAGCCTTTGAGACCTGGCTTGTGTTTGATGCGTATGGGCAGCAGCAGCCCCATCGTCAGGAGTCTGTTACCAATCATCTGTCTATTCATTACACCAGCTTTGGGCAAACTGCAGATTCCTACATCGAAAGAGCCTGCGCCTTGTTTCGCAAAGATTCTCGGAAATTTCAGACCCGTCTAATTGTAGCCACCTCAGATCGGGCCCAGCAGCTCACCGTCGTTGGCTACGGGGCTGAGTGGATATCGGCCCAGCAGCTCGGCAGTGACGTACATTTTTCAAGACAGCACGTAAAGCGTCGCCAAAAGCCCGCCAAACAGTCAAAGAAACGATTTTTAGCAGACTCACTCAATCCCGAAGCTCAGGCCAAGCTCGCCCGGCTAAGACAGGGCCTGTGGGATTGAGCGGAGCTTTTTTCGACGGGCTGATTTCTCTTTTGATTTCTCTTTATGGCACTGGCCCACAATCTGGTTGCCAAAGTGTGATCGTTTTGCGTAATATAGAAAATGCATTCCTCAGTAGCTCAGTGGTAGAGCGGTCGGCTGTTAACCGATTGGTCGTAGGTTCGAATCCTACCTGGGGAGTTTAATTTAAGAAGCAACTTCAAGACCCGTTCGGGTCTTGTTTTGACGACTAAGTTATTCGTTGTTCTATTGTTCAGGCAACGCCATAACAAACGTCTTAGCACAGGTGGGTGGTGTATTTTTTGCATCTGCACACAAAATTTTGTAAACTTATATAACGACAACGCCTCGTTTTAAGAGGTTTATGTCAATTAGTTCTAACTTTGTGTTTTTCTAGTGCTTTTATATGGCAATTTGAAGTAAAGCTTAAACTTTAGCAACGCTTAGTAATTTTCCGAATTATTAGGAGGGGTACTAAGAGGTTGAGACGTTAGCCGTCCTTGCCATCTCTGGGTTTAGACGTTTTTTCGATGATTTTGTAGCGTAAGGGCTCCGTTTGTAGTCAATTTTTGTAGCCAAAAGATATTCAACACTTATAGTCACCCCTTAATTAACAATGCCACGTATCCTTGTCATCGACGATGACCCAGCAATTTTAGAATTGGTCTCAGTCAATCTTGAGATGGCTGGGTATGATGTGAGCCAAGCCGCTGACGGGGTCAAGGGGCAGGCGCTAGCGGTTCAGCTACTGCCCGATCTGGTGATGCTTGATTTGATGCTCCCTAAGGTAGATGGCCTCACTGTCTGCCAGCGAGTTCGACGAGACGAGCGAACCTCTGATATTCCAATTTTGATGCTGACGGCGCTAGGGCAAACCCAGGACAAAGTTGATGGGTTCAACGCGGGCGCAGACGACTATTTAACCAAGCCCTTTGAGCTAGAAGAGATGCTGGCAAGGGTGCGGGCGCTGCTAAGGCGCACCGATCGTATTCCCCAGGCGGCCAAACACAGCGAAATTTTGAACTACGGGCCATTGACCCTGGTGCCTGAGCGATTTGAAGCCATCTGGTTTGATTCAACCGTTAAGCTCACTCACTTAGAGTTCGAACTGCTGCACTGCCTGCTGCAGCGCCATGGTCAGACCGTGTCTCCCAGTGAAATTCTCAAGGAAGTTTGGGGCTACGATCCCAACGATGATATTGAGACAATTCGGGTTCACATTCGCCATTTGCGCACCAAGCTAGAGCCCGATCCGCGTCATCCCAAGTACATTAAGACAGTTTATGGAGCCGGGTACTGTCTAGAGCTCCCTCAAGGTAGCGAGGTCATCGAAAGCCGTGCTAGCTAGGTTTTAGCCACGCTGAGTTGAAAACTCAACTTTCAAGATCATATCGACTTGACACTCAAACCCCCAGAGTTCCTAGGAACTCTGGGGGTTTGAGTGTCAACGCTTGGCTTAACCTGTGTGGATAACCCCTGCAGCTAATCTAGAGCTAGGGCGCAAGAGCGTTACCGCGCAACAAACTACCAACTGTCTTAGCCGTAATTTTAAGCTGCGTAATCGGGTTCGCTGGGACAACTGTCTTATAGAGATAGCTGTCGAAAGTGAGCTTTTGGACATCCATGTCAGCACACATTTCAACAAAGGCTTCACGGGTGGCGTCAGATCGATAAAAGACGCGCTGCAGCAAATCTAGCACCAGATAAGTTATGCCGTACTGTTTATCCCACTTAGTGATGTAGGTTTTGAGCTCTTTCTCGGTGAGGGCGCGCTGTCCATTGTTAGAGAGTTCCACAATGGTCTCGGCACACATGCGACCCGACTTCGCCGCAAAGTAAATGCCCTCGCCGGAGGACTTGGTTACGGTGCCAGCAGCGTCACCCACCAGGGCAACTCGGCCCACCACACGACGCGGTCTGGGATGCTCAGGGATGGGATGCGCTTCGACCTTGATAATCTCACCGCCCTCCAGCCGCTTGGCGGCCCGAGCCCGAATCCCGGCCTGGAGCTGCTTGATCTTGGCCTGGTTGACCCGCATGGTGCCAGTGCCAACGGCAACGTGGTCGTACTTCGGGAAAACCCAGGCGTAGAAGTCAGGTGAGACGTCGTCACCGACGTACATCTCGGCCAGCTCATCGTAGTAAGCCATCTTGTCTTCGGGCAGGCGAATGCGCTCTTGGAATGCGATCGCATAGTTGTAGTCGCCCGCATCAATGGCTCGAGCAACTCGAGAGTTAGCCCCATCTGCCCCAATCACCATGTCGACCTTCAGGGTCTTGGCCTCGCCTTGGAGGGTTCCGTTGGAATGATCGGCGTAGTGGAGGGTGTACGCCCCGGTATCACTCGACGGAATCTCTAATTTGTGGACGGTGCCGTTGATCAGCTGTGCGCCCACTTTAGCGGCGCGATCTCGCAAAAAGCCATCTAGAATTTCGCGACGGCACATGCCAATGTACTCATCATCTTTGAGGGTGCTGCCAATATTCACCTCGATATTGGAGGGGGAAATCATCTTCATCTTGCGCACGCGGCGATCGATGATTTCTGGAGGCAGGTCAAACTCGTCTACCATGCACAAGGGAATTGCGCCCCCACATGGCTTAGCATTATCGAGCTTGCGTTCAAACAAATAGGTTTCTATACCAGCTTTCGCTAAAGTCTCGGCGGCAGAAGACCCCGCCGGACCCGATCCAACAACCGCGACCCGTAGTGCCAAAGGGTTTTTCTCCAAATATGTGTAAAAGCTACAAGTGGAATCGTATCACGCAGGTTTGAGCGGTTGAGCCAGGGCTCGCTAGATGTAACGGAATTGAAATAGTCTTTTACATAAGTTGGGGGGTGTGGAGGGGGATCGGGGGGTGTGGATAGGGATGGGTCTATGGGGGCGGATTGGGAGGTAAATGTTTTTTTAAATTTATTACCCATTGGCCCTTGCCCCCCATTGACAAAAAAACAGACCCAAATAACGCCAACATTTACAAAAAAACCGGGGAGAATTACC
>JBCBZL010000193.1:0-9529 GCA_039815385.1 Cyanobacteria bacterium P01_A01_bin.114 | reverse complement strand
GAGTACTACAGCGGCATTCAAGAGGCCTGGGATGGGCCAGCTTTAATTGTCTTTAGCGATGGCAAGCAGGTCGGGGCCACGCTAGATCGCAACGGTCTGCGCCCGGCTCGCTATGTGATTACCCGCAGCGGCTACCTGGTCGTGTCTTCAGAAGCCGGGGTCGTGGACTTGCCGATCGAAGAGATTGTCGAAAAGGGACGCCTCGGCCCTGGCCAAATGATCGCCATCGATTTTGAGACCCATGAAATTCTTAAAAACTGGGATATTAAACAGCGAGTCGCCCAGGCCCAGCCCTATGGCGAATGGCTGAAGCACAATCGCCGCCATGTGGAGCCCCAACTCTTTAACGAAGACAGTCAGCTTGAGAAGTCTGCTTTGCTCAGGCAGCAAACCGCCTTTGGCTACACCGCTGAAGACCTGGACATGATTATCCAGGACATGGCAGCCCAGGGCAAAGAGCCCACCTTCTGTATGGGTAATGATACGCCCCTGGCAGTGCTCTCAGACAAGCCCCATCTGCTCTACAACTACTTTAAGCAGCGATTTGCCCAGGTCACCAATCCGCCAATTGATCCGCTACGGGAAAGTCTGGTGATGTCTCTGACCATGCAGCTCGGCGCTCGGGGTAACCTACTGGATGAAAAGCCTGAGTATGCCAGGCTTTTGAAGCTAGAGTCGCCAGTGCTCAACGATCGGGAGCTGACCCTGATTCGTCAATCAGATTTGAAGGTGGCGAACCTCTCTACGCTCTATCGCCTCAGTGATGGCCCTACGGGATTACAAAAAGCGGTAGAGGCCCTGTGTCAGCAGGCCGATGCGGCGGTGAAGTCTGGCGCTGAGGTTCTGGTGATTAGCGATCGCATCGACGCCGATAAAGCCGCCCGAGTTTCCGCCGAGCACACCTACATTCCCCCCCTACTGGCGGTCGGGGCAGTCCACCACCATCTGATTGGCGACGGCCTGCGGATGAAAGCGTCGCTGGTGGTCGATACGGCCCAGTGCTGGAGCACCCATCACTTCGCCTGTCTGGTGGGCTACGGAGCCAGCGCAATTTGCCCTTACCTGGCGCTAGAAAGCGTGCGCCATTGGTGGGCTGATTCTAAAACCCAGAAACTGATGGAGACTGGCAAGCTACCCGAGGTTAGCCTCAACGGAGCGCAGGATAACTACCGCAAAGCCGTCAAGGCCGGGCTGCTAAAAATTCTTTCGAAGATGGGGATTTCTCTATTAACCAGCTATCAGGGCGCTCAGATTTTTGAAGCCGTGGGGATTGGCCCTAGTTTGCTCAATCTAGGCTTCAAGGGCAGCGTATCCCGGCTAGGCGGGCTCAGCGTTGAAGAACTCGCCCAAGAAACCAGCCGCTTCCACGCTAAAGCGTTCCCCGAGCTGACCATTAAGAAGCTAGAGAATATGGGCTTTGTGCAAGCTCGACCCTCGGGGGAGTATCACATGAACAACCCGCAGATGACGAAGCTGCTGCACAAGGCGCTGAAAACTAAGCAGCACGATCATTACGAGCTGTACCAACAGCAGCTGCAAAATCGACCGATCACCGCGCTGCGAGATCTGCTGGATTTTGAAAGCGATCGCACCCCCATCGACCTCAGCGAAGTGGAATCCGTAGAGGCCATCATGAAACGGTTTTGCACCGGCGGCATGTCCTTGGGGGCGCTTTCCCGTGAGGCCCATGAAACCTTAGCGATTGCGATGAACCGCATCGGCGGTAAGTCTAACTCGGGCGAAGGCGGCGAAGATATGGTGAGGTTTAAAGTGCTGTCAGACGTAGACGACAGCGGCCTGTCTGCCACGCTGCCCCATCTCAAAGGGCTGAAGAATGGCGATACGGCCAGCTCGGCGATCAAGCAGGTAGCCTCAGGCCGATTTGGGGTGACGCCAGAGTATTTGATCAATGCCAAGCAGATTGAAATCAAAATGGCCCAAGGGGCAAAGCCGGGTGAGGGTGGACAGCTACCGGGCAAAAAGGTCAGCGCCTACATCGCCACCCTGCGCCGTTCTAAGCCGGGGGTTACCCTGATTTCACCCCCGCCCCACCACGATATTTACTCGATTGAAGATCTGGCCCAGCTGATCTTTGACCTGCACCAGATCAATCCACAGGCTGGGGTCTCCGTCAAGCTAGTGTCCGAAGTGGGGATTGGCACCATTGCAGCTGGGGTAGCCAAGGGCAATGCCGACATTATCCAAATCTCAGGGCATGACGGGGGCACTGGCGCGTCGCCCCTGAGCTCGATCAAGCATGCTGGGCTGCCCTGGGAGCTCGGTCTGAGCGAAGTGCAGCGGGTGCTGCTGCAAAATCAGCTGCGCGATCGCGTCATCCTGCGGGTCGATGGTGGCCTTAAAACCGGCTGGGATGTGATCATGGGAGCTCTGTTCGGGGCTGAAGAGTACGGCTTTGGCTCGATTGCGATGATCGCCGAGGGCTGCATCATGGCGCGGGTTTGCCATACTAACAACTGCCCAGTGGGGGTGGCGACCCAACGGGAAGAGCTGCGCAAGCGGTTTACCGGCATTCCTGAGCATGTGGTGAACTTCTTTCAGTTCATTGCAGAGGAGGTGAGATCGCTACTGGCCCGACTTGGCTATCGCTCTCTAACCGAGCTTATCGGACGAACCGACCTGCTCAAGCTAAATACTGACCTGAAACTTACCAAGACCCAGTCCCTTGACCTGGCTGAGATCATCAACCTGCCTGATACCCGCACAGATCGCAGCTGGTTAGAGCACGACGAAGTCCATAGCAATGGCCCGGTGCTCGACGACGACATGCTGGCCGATGCTGACATCGCTGAGGCGATCGCGAATCAGGGCAGCGTCAGCAAAACCTTTAAGGTCATTAATACAGACCGCACCGTCGGTGGGCGCGTCTCAGGGGCGATTGCCCAAAAGTACGGCAATGCTGGCTTTGAAGGGCAGCTCAATCTTACCTTTGAGGGTAGCGTGGGGCAAAGCTTTGGGGCCTTTAACTTGCCGGGTATGCAGGTAACGCTGGTGGGCGAGGCCAACGACTACGTGGGTAAAGGCATGCACGGGGGCGAAATCGTCATTAAGCCCTTTGCCAATATCCAGTACGACCCGTCAGAGAATGTGATTATTGGCAACACCTGTCTCTACGGCGCAACCGGCGGCACGCTATATGCCCTGGGCAAAGCTGGTGAACGCTTTGCCGTACGTAATTCTAAAGGTCAGGCAGTGATCGAGGGCGCAGGCGACCACTGCTGTGAATACATGACCGGGGGGGTCGTAGTCGTTCTAGGACACGTCGGTCGCAACGTCGGCGCGGGGATGACTGGCGGCTTAGCCTATTTCTTAGATGAAGATGGCGATTTCCCTACCCGAGTAAATCCTGAGATTGTGAAGGTGCAGCGGGTGATTACTGAAGCAGGAGCCCAGCAGCTCAAGTCGCTGATTGCGGCCCATGCTGAGCAAACTGGCAGTCAAAAAGCAGCTAAGATTCTCTCAAGTTGGGATAGCTATTTGCCAAAATTCTGGCAGGTAGTGCCCCCATCAGAGGCAGACTCTGCCGAGGCAAGTCAGGAAGCAGGTAAGGTCGCTAGCCCGATCGCTAGGTGATTGGTTTGGGCTCCCTAGCTGCTTATCTGAGCCCATCAGAATGGAGCCAATCTTTACAGGCAAGCCCAGGAGCTTTGGCAGCAAAGTTTTCTAAGCTTTGCTGCCAAAGGTATTGCATCAAGATTTCAAGGGTAGTAGTCTTGTGCTGCTGGCAGTTTGAAGAACACTAAACAATGACCTACAGCGGTGAAACAGATAAGTTTGCCCAGATCGAAGCGACTCTCGATCGCATTAGTCTTGCCATTGAGAGAACCCAGGCCATTCAAAATGCTAATGCCCAACAAATTGCAGCCAACTGTGAATCCGGTGCTGCTCTTGATTTAAAAATAGAATCCCTTACCAAACTGGTTGCAGAAAACCGGGATGCGATCGCGCCCCTAACCGAATCCCAAAAGGCTAATCAGGCGGCGATCGCTGCCCTAACCGAATCCCAAAAGGCTAATCAGGCGGCGATCGCTGCCCTAACCGAATCCCAAAAGGCCAATCAGCGCGAGCACTCAAGGTTTCAGGATGCGATCGCGTCCCTGACCGAGTCTCAGCAAGTTAACCAGCGCGAACACTCAGAGTTTCAGGATGCGATCGCGTCCCTAACCCAATCCCAACAGGCCAATCAGATCGAACACTCAGAATTTCGTCGAAGTATGCAGGCAGCGTCTGAGAATTTTCAAACGCTATTAAACGCTATTAGCTGAAATTGCCCGCATCTGGCAAAGACTGGCAAGTTAATCCGGCTCTCAGCTACCTATTGCTAAGTGAAGGCTTTAGATTTAATCGGAAATTAGCAAATTCGCCAGAATGAAGGCGGGGTCATATACATCACCTATACGTGATATCTGCTGAAGGGAACACGGACCTCGCAGGTAAGAATGGCAGCTAAACTGTGAAAGGGAGCGAATTTATCAAGCGGATCAAAAAGCTAGCCAGAGCCAGAGATATAGAATTTCGGATGACCTATTTTGCCTTTCCTGTAATGTTGACGCCTGACCGAGATGAGGTTGGCTTTGTTGTGACATTTAGGGATTTACCAGAGGCTATCACACAGGGCGATAGCGTTGAGCAGAGCTTGAGCGAGGCGGCCGATTGTCTAGAAGAAGCGATCGCAGCCCGCATAGACGATGGGTTAGAAATCCCCAAACCTTCTCCCACCGATAAAGATGTTTTAGTCCCTGTACCGCTAATGACAGCTTGGAAAGCTGAACTTTATAGTGCTATTGAGAAAAGCGGTCAAACTATGGCCGATTTCTCATGTCAGCTGGGCATTAGTGAAGTTGAAGTCCGCCAGCTATTAGAACCGCGAGCTGAAATTGATATTTCATCGATTAAACAAGCTTTATCTCGTTTAGAAGAGCAAAAGCCGAAAGCTATCATAACTGTTCAGGAATCATCCATCGGTTATGTGCAGTGAAGGCTTTTGGAAGCTGTCAAGAGTATAGAACTTTGCGCCCTTCGGTATCGGGTACAGCTAGGTAGGATTTCGCATGAGTCATGGGCTGAGATGACAAGGGCTATATTGGGTTTGTTCAGTTGCGCTCTACCCTGCTATGACAAATCAGCTCTCTAACAAGGACAAAGAACCCTGGCTGGCGGTGCTTTTATCGACCGTATTTCCAGGGATTGGTCAACTTTATGCGAACCATCGCCAGCGGGGTATTGCCATTATTGTGGCCGCATTGGTCCTGCTGAGCTCAAGCGGCTGGCTTATTTTAGGCCCCACAGGTAGTGCGTTGCAGGGGTTTGCCCTTTTGCTGGGGTTTGGCCTTTTGTCACTTGTCAACCTGTTTGATGCCCATCGCTGTGCCCGACTGAGTAATCGCCAAGATTTTGAGGCGTTACGGAAAGGTGACAAAGATCCCTGGTTTGCTGTATTTTTGGCCGATATCGTGCCAGGGCTAGGGCATGCTTATCAAAAACAGTGGGGCGTTGCCACTTTGTTTTTTGTCGCCTTTATAGTGCTTGCAGCACTCTCTCAACCTATGGCGGGGCTAGGGGTTTTACTGGTAGCGCTGTCATTATATTGCCTGTATCACACCTATCAAGCGTCACCCACCCGCCGACCTAAATCACAGGCTTTGATTATCAGAGTTTGCCTGCTGTTGCTCCTACTTCAGCTTTTGAGCTTTGCGTTTGCGCTGGCCTTTAGAGATGGCGTTGCCGAGAGCCGCTACATGCCCTCAGGCTCGATGGAGCCTACGCTGCAAATCAATGACCGCCTGATCATCGAGAAAATCAGCTATCGGTTTAATTCACCCAAAAGAGGCGATATTATCGTGTTTTGGCCTCCAGATGAGCTGATAGCGCAGGGGGTATCCAGTCAGGACGCCTTTCTGAAGCGAGTGGTTGGGTTACCAGGAGAGCGCATTGAAGTGACTGAAGGCAAAGTATTTGTAGATGGCCAAACGCTCGATGAAGCTTACATCGAAGCGCCACCAGACTATCAGTGGGGACCTGAAACGGTGCCTCAGGAGGCCTATTTTGTCTTGGGAGACAATCGCAATAATAGCTACGATAGTCACGTCTGGGGCTTTGTACCCAAAGACAACATTATCGGTCGGGCTAGCAAAATATTCTGGCCAGCCAATCGAGCCGGTAAGTTGAACTGATCAACGGTTAGGCTGTGTCTGATCAGACGTCATCCAAATCGTCACAGTTGTCCTTTCGCCTTCAACCATTTCAGGGCCTCTCGCTTACTCAGAGAGGCCATTGTCTGCTCAGTGACAAACTGTTTCACCGCCATAGAAGCCGTTTTTGAATATTCTCTCAAGGCCCAGCCGATCGCCTTTTGAATAAAGAATTCATCTGACGACGTATTCTCCTTGATGAGTGAAAAGAGCAACGCCTCATCGGTGTTGGCTTTATAGGAAAGCTGAAACAAGAGTGTGGTTCGCCTGAGCCAACTGTTGTCGCTGTGTCGCCAGCGGTGGATGTATTCGCCAACTTCACCAGGAAACTGCTGAAACAAATCTCCAACCTTCCGACTGGCTAACCCATCAACAGTGTCCCACCAAGATTTTGTAGTAATCAGCGTTTCTATCGTCGGCAAAATTTCGGGAGTGAGCTGTTTGCGAAAGCGATGTAAGAAATCACCACCAATGTATTGAAATTCTCGCTCGGGCCAGGCCCAGAGGGTCAGCAGCAGCGGCTCTAGCTCACGTAGCTCAGGCAGACCATAGGCTGCAAGAAACTGTTTGAAGAGGGCATTTTGCTCGGGTGTTTTGATGCCCAAGAATTTGAACTGGTTGCGCATGTATTTTTCCATAGCGGGCGCATTTTCTGGGTGGGCATGCTGCGTAAAGTGGGTGTGGAGCGATCGCAAATAGTTATTCATACCAGGCGCGGTGGTAATGGGTAGGCGCGTTGCACGCAACGCCCATACACGGTCAATGAGTGGTGGGTTTCGATCTAAATGAGTCTCAGGGTTAAGTCAACTGCGGGTGTATTAATCTAGACTTAGACATATTCTTGAAACATCGCTTTTGAAACACAGCGTTTAAAGTACAGCGTTTACGTAAAGTAGCCTCGAACTAGTCACCCTGGACATAAGTGCAATGCCCTCAAAGCAGCCCAACCGTCAGCCCGACATTATTTTCTTAGTACTCGATACCCAAAGGGCCGATCGCCTATCGTGCTACGGCTACGATCAGCCGACGTCGCCCAGTATCGATGCGCTGGCGGCTGAGGCGACGCTGTTTAAGAATGCGATCGCACCCGCCCAGTGGACAATTCCGTCCCACGCCTCGATGTTTAGCGGACTGTATCCGTCTCAGCACCAGATGCTGCAGTCCTATTCAGTCATGCCGCCCCCGGTCAAAACCTTGGCAGAGCGGCTACAGGACGGCGGCTACTATACGGCAGCATTTTGCAATAATCCTCTGGTGGGGGTGATCAACAATGGCCTACGGCGCGGCTTCTATAGCTTTTTGAACTACAGCGGATTGATGAGTTCCCGCCCCAATCAAGCGGGGGAACCCTCCAACTTTGTAGATAAATATCGTCAGGTATTCAAGCGACTGGTAGCAGGGCTACTGAATCGAGTGCAGGACGCCTTTGCCCGCTCAGACTGGCTGCTGTCGCTGTCGTTTATGCCGATTATGGTGCCCCTGTGGCAGACCGCGCTGAGCTTTAAGGGCAACACACCCAAATCCCTCGACGATGCGGCCAAGCTGCATATTCAACGCAAAGGGGTCAAAGCTGACCAGCCTGTCTTTACCTTCATCAATCTGATGGGCACCCACATGCCCTACCATCCGCCTCGCGAGCAAATTGAGAAATTTGCCCCCCACGTACTCAAAGATCGCGAAGCTCAGAGCTATCTGCGACGGTTTAATAGCGATGTATACGGCTGGCTTGCCCCGTTAGTCGGTGCCCTGGGTGAGCAGCAAAAAGACACCCTGGATGGCATGTACGATGCAGAAGTCGCCGCCCAGGATATTCACGTCGGCACATTTTTTGAGCAGCTGCGCCAGGCGGGCAAGCTAGACGACACCCTGGTGATTATCTGCGCTGACCACGGCGAGCACCTGGGCGAAAAGCAGCTGATCGGCCATAGCCTGTCAATCTATAACGAGCTGATCCAAGTGCCGCTGATTATTCGCGACCCTCAAAATCGGATGGTGCAAGCCACGGTGCGCGAAGATGTGGTCTCGACCCGCTGTCTGTTTCATACGGTGCTATCGGCGGCGGGGCTAGCGACCCCAGAGGAAGCTGAGCAGAGTTTAGAGCATGTCCAACAGCAGTCGGCTGATGATTTTGTGTTTGCAGAAGCCGTGACGCCGCAGAATGTGCTGAATCTGATTCAGAGGCGGCAGCCGGAGTTGGTGCGATCGCACGCCTGCGACCAGGCTCGACGCGCGGTCTGGCTGGGTCGCCACAAGCTAATCGAAACCGGCGACGATACCCTAGAACTTTACGACGTCCTCGAAGACCCGCAAGAAAGCCTGGATTTGAGCGAGATTTTTCCAGAAACCGTGGAGTCACTGCAAGAATCCCTCGCCGCTTTTAGCAACGTCGCCGACGAGCATCAAGCCGTCTTTTCCCAAGCCCGCGCGTCTGGCTTTGATGACCCCGAAGTCCGCCGCCGCCTGCAAGACCTCGGCTACCTGGAGGATTAATCGCGTCCCCCTGTAGAGGCGTTGCATGCAACGCCTCTACCTTCGCCCTTCGCCCTTCGCCTTTCACACACTGCATTGGACAGGCACAAACCAGCCCCTACCTCCCACCTCGCCTATGTACCCTCCCTTTGACACCACTATTTTTGAAATCGGACCGTTTGCCCTGCGCTGGTACGGTTTGCTGATGGCTACGGCGGTGTTGACAGGTTCTTGGATCGCCAGCCGCGAGATTGCTCGACGTGGCAAGAACCCAGAAGACTTTTGGGATATGCTGATCTGGGTGCTGATTCCCGCCTTTATCGGCGCACGGCTCTACTATGTGTTTATCCAATCGCCGCGTACGTCTGAGGGCATTGGCTACTACCTGAGCAACCCCCTCAAAATTTTGCAGATTTGGGGTGGCGGCATCCATATTTTTGGGGCCTTCATTTTTGGCGGCATTGCCCTGTGGCTATTTACCAAAATCCGTCGGTTGCCGACGCTGATGTATTTAGACGCGGCGGCGGTGGGGCTACCCCTGGCCCAGGCGATTGGTCGCTGGGGCAATTTTATTAATCAGGAACTTTACGGACCACCCACGCAAAGCTTCGATTATACGATGCGATTGGGGCAAAGCATGGGAGAGGCATCTGCTGGGATGTTGACACCGCCGTGGCGGTCGCAACGGAATCGGATGAAGTGGATAGTGTTGGTGAGGTTGGGGACGCGGCAATGACCACGGCCTGTGAATGCGAGCTTGACCTGGAGGAGCCTCCCAGTACTGAGCCTCCCAGTACTGAGGGAAGGCCGTCGAAGAGAGCGCGCTTCCACGACATGACGTCGCCACTGCG
>JBCBZL010000238.1:0-7871 GCA_039815385.1 Cyanobacteria bacterium P01_A01_bin.114 | reverse complement strand
TGACGGATTTTCGCTGGCGATTGTTGTCTCTTGACAGATATTTTGGTTAATTGCCTGACATGCCGCAGGGCGAGCACAAGGCATCGCCCCTACCCATCGACATACGGAATCATCATGACCAATCCCCTTCATGTACGAGCGTTGTACGCAACGCCTCCGAATCCTGTAGGGGCGTTGCAGGCAACGCCCCTACCTCCTGATACCCTTTTGCACGCGGACAATCTCGTCAAAGGCTTTACCCTGCACAACCAGGGCGGCATTCACTTATCAGTACTTGAGGGGGTTTCGCTCACCGTCAAGGCTGGGGAATGTGTGGCGCTTTCGGGCGCGTCTGGGTCAGGGAAATCGACCTTTATGCGATCGCTCTACGGCAACTACCGTATCGACAGCGGTTCGATCTGGGTCAACCACGAGGGCAGCTGGGTTGACCTACCCCAGCTACAGCCCCATGAGCTGATCGAGGTTCGCCAGAAAACCATCGGCTATGTGAGTCAGTTTCTACGGGTGATTCCCCGAGTGCCTGCCATTGAGGTAGCAGCTGAGCCTCTTATAGAATTAGGGATGGAGCCTGACGCTGCCTATGAGAAAATTCGAAACTTGTTCAAATTATTGAATTTACCGGAGCGTCTCTGGTCTCTATCACCCACCACCTTCTCAGGTGGCGAAAAACAGCGGGTCAATATCGCTCGGGCTTTCTCAGTAGACTATCCGATCTTGATTCTAGATGAGCCCACCTCGGCCCTGGATGCCGCCAATCGAGAAGTTGTTATTGACTTGATTGAGCAGCGTAAACAGCAGGGCTGTGCGCTCATTGGCATTTTTCACGATGAGGAAGTGCGTGAGCGGGTTTGTAACCGTTTCTTAAACTTTGGGAGTTAATTGTAGAGTATTGAAACGTGTGTTGTTTGTTATTGGTGATTTGTTATTTGTTATGGGGTTTGGAGGCTTGGCCAATGGATTTAAGGTAGGCGTTGAGTTTGGGGCCTTATATACTCTCAATTTCTCAAAACTTACATACCCCATAAACATCTAACCCCTCAGCCAATCAACGTCTTAACCAATCACCAATCACCAATCACCAATCACCAATCCTCCCTCTCCTCACATTTTTCCCATGCACGAAACCATTTACACCAATTACCATCTCCAACTACCCACCAGAGAGATTCTAGGCACACTGATTGTCCGCAATGGAATAATCGCAGATATTCAACCCGGCACTGTAGCTCAGGGTCAAGATGGTCAAGGTGACTATTTGCTGCCGGGCCTGGTCGAATTGCATACCGATAACTTCGAGCGGTGTATGTCGCCGCGTCCGGGGGTGCGCTGGCCGATGGAGGCAGCGGCGACGTATCACGATCGGGATTTGGCCTCGGCGGGGGTGACGACGGTGTGCGATGCGATCTCGGTCGGGGATGTTACCCCCACGTCGATGAGGATGACTCAGTTTGGGCCGATGATCGATACCATTACCCAGCGACAGCAGGCGGGTAAGTTCTCAGTTGACCACTGGCTGCATCTGCGGTGCGAGCTGGGCTATGACCATGTGTACGATCTGGTAGAACAGTTTGCAGAGCATCCCTTGCTATCTTTGCTGTCGCTGATGGATCACACGCCGGGGCAGCGGCAGTTTGGCCAGCTCGAAAAGTATAAGGAGTACTACATGGGCAAGCACGGCGTCACCGAGGCTCAGATGGAAACGTTTATTCAAGAGCGGTTTGACGCCCAGCATCGGAATGCCGATCGCAACCGGCTGGCGCTAGTAGAACTGGCAAATCATCGGGAGATTGCGATCGCAAGCCACGACGACACCACCGTTGACCACGTCCAGCAGGCCGTTGCCGAAGGGGCCAGGATTGCCGAGTTTCCCACCACCCTAGACGCCGCTAAAGAAGCCCATACCCATGACTTGCAGGTGCTGATGGGGGCCCCTAACCTGGTGCTGGGCGGCTCTCACTCAGGCAACGTGTCAGCCATGGAGCTGGTAGAGCTGGGTCTGGTAGATATTATCTCGTCAGACTATGTGCCCCAGAGTCTGATCCAATCAATGTTCTTGATTGCTCAGCAGCAGGCTGTGCCGCTATATGAAGCGATGCGGCTGTTTACGATCAACCCGGCGAGGGCGATTGGGTTAGATTGCGATCGCGGCAGCCTAGAAGTGGGCAAACGGGCCGATTTCATCACAGTCCATGATGATGGGGTGATGCCCAGATTAACGATGGCTGTACGACAGGGTCAGCGAATTTCTTGACGGGCCATTTCTGGAGACGCGCTTAGCCATGTCACACTCGAACCTGATTGAAACGAACGAGCCCAAAATTCTTGAGAAATGGGCTTTTGTTAACGGACATCGAATTTACTACAGGTGTGCCGGGGAAGCGCATAAGAAAACCGTAGTGTTGCTGCATGCGATCGCTAGTGATTCATCACAATGGCTTTTAAACATCAGCGCATTAGCAGAGCATTTTTACGTTATCGCCCCCGATATGCCTGGCTTTGGACAGTCTGAGAAACCGCGAGATGATTGCACTATCCACTCTCTCGTACATTTTATTCTTGATTTTATAAAGTGCATGGGCATCGAGCAGGTTTCTTTGATTGGGCACTCTCTTGGCGCAGCGGTTGCGCTCCATTTTGCGCTAGCCTACTCTACTAAGGTAGATAGAGTCGTGAACGTGAGCGGTGGCTACGGTTACAAGCTACCCGCTGTCAAAGATAACCGTCAGATGGGCTTTTTGCCCGGATCGCTTCAGTTGCTGAATCCGACCACGCAGGAGCAGGCCCGGAAACTGCTCTCTCTGATCATCTACGATCAGCAATTTTCCCAGTCTGACGAAGTCGTTGAGCTACTTCTGACAGCTGCTCGCCTTTCGAGTAAAGCTAACCAAAGCTTGATTGAGGCATTTGCCCGGCGCGAAGACACTTTAGACAACCAGCTCAACAGTCTAGTGCAGCCAATGCTGATTATATGGGGGCAAGAGGACACATTGACGCCGATTGCTCTAGCAGAGCGTTTTCGAAATGACACGCCAAACTCTCGGCTTGTCACTATTAGCCAGTGCGCTCATACCCCGTATATTGAGCACGCTGAGCAGTTCAATCAGGAGGTCGTGAATTTTCTTACCGATGCATAATCCGGTTGATTATCGCCAGGGACGGTTACAAGTTTTTTTGCAATCCTTAAGAAATTGCAGATTCTACGCTACATTGGCCGATGTGGACTCACCCGATTAAAAAGCCGTACCCGCTCATCGATTATGATCGAACCCGACCCGCGACAGTCAGAAATAGACCGATTGCAGAGGCAGGAACGCCGGACTGCTGTTACTCAGCGCAACATGACTCTGAGAAAAATTATCAGCTTCATGTACTACCTGACTGGGGCCTTAGAGATTTTGCTGTTGCTGCGGTTCATCCTTCGCCTAACCGGTGCGAACCCAGAGAACCTGTTCGCTAAGTTTATATACGGCCTGTCTAATATCTTTGTAGCGCCCTTTGCTACCTTGTTTCAAACGCCTGTATTGGATCCGAGCCATACCTTTGACGTCAGTGCGCTGATTGCGATCGCAGTTTATGTATTGCTTACCTGGTTGGTAGCCCGCCTGGTCTGGATAATCTGGGGCGATACGCCCTAGGGATCTGTTCTCTGGTCGCCCCCTCTCCAAAACCTGGGTATTGTATTGAAATACAGACCGCATTGAAATACAGACCGCATCTACCAAAACATGGACAAGGGCAACCAGCGACGCTCCATTCACTGGGCGCGCATCATTTTTTTAGCGATCTTTTACTTTTTGACCGCCCAGCTGTCTACAGCAGCCTTGGGTATTGAAGCTGCCGCCTCACCGCTGTGGCCCCCTGCCGGTATCGCTCTGGCGGCGCTGCTACTTTACGGTAAACAGCTGTGGATTGGAATTGCCTTGGGGGCACTGGGGGTGTCTTTGTTTGACGGTCAGCCCTGGCCAATTGCGCTGGCGGTTTGCTGGGGCAGCGCCCTGCAGGCGCTGGCCGCGAGCTACGTGCTGCGCTTTCGGGGGCTGCACCTGCGTCAGTGGCAGCTGCCCGATCTGGTGAAGTTTATGTTTTGGGGGGTGATTGTGACGCCCCTGATTAATGCTATCTACAGCACCACTGTGGGTTCTCTTACGGGTGTGCTTGCCGCTGATCAACGGTTTCATAATGCCGTTTTGATCTGGTTTGGTGATGGTATGGGGGTGCTTGTCTTCGCCCCTGCCCTGCTGATTGGTATATCAGAGCTGCGACAGCCTGACCGTGCGCCTAAGACGATTCGCTACCAGCTGCCCTGGTCAATGGAGCTGTGTTTGTGTCTGGGTTTGCTGGTCAGCGTCAGCGGGGTGGTGTTTGGGGCACAAACCAACAGTGCGATCGCCCAGTATCCGCTTGAATATTTACCTTTCCCATTTGTGGTATGGGCGGCACTGCGACTGGGTCTGAGGGGCAGCACCTTTGCCAGTTTCTTGGTGTCGGTGATTGCGGTGACTGGGGCGGTGCATCGAGGTGGGCCGTTTATTACCAAAGCTGAAGGTAACCTGAGCGAGGCGATTTTGCTGCTGCAAGCTTACATTGCCGTGATCAGCGTGACGGCGCTGGTGTTAGCTGTGGTCGTTACCGAGCGGCGGAAGAGCGAGGCTAGATTAGCTCAAAGTGAGGCTAGCCTGGCGAATGCCCAGCGCATTGCCCAGCTTGGTAACTGGGACTGGGATTTAGACGCGGCTAGCTCAAACCTATCAAGAAATCTAAGCTGGTCTGACGAGCTCTATACGCTGCTAGGCTACCCGGTGGCCTCAGTGACGCCCAGTCGCTCTCTGTTTTTGCAGCGGGTGCATCCGCAGGATCGCGAGCGGGTTGAGCAGGCGCGGGCGGCGGTACTGACCCGTCATCAGCCCTATGCGCTCGACTATCGGCTGGTGCTGCCGGATGGGACAGAGCGCATCGTTAGCGAACAGGTGCAAATTGAACCCCATCGGATCACGGGGACGGTTCAAGATATTACCGAGCGCAAACAGGCGGAGGCCGTGCGACGAGAAAGTGAAACGCTGAGAGCCACCATGTATCGCTACATGAGCCAGGAGCTGGCCGAACAGCTGCTCCAAAATGGGACAACAACCCTCGGCGGTGCTCGCCAGCTGGTGTCGATTCTCTTTGCGGATATTCGCGGCTATACGGCCATGACCGAGCAGCTTGAACCGGAAGCGGTCGTCGATTTGCTCAATGCCTATTTTGAGACCATGGTAGACGTCATCTTCAACCACAAAGGCACGCTCGATAAGTTTATTGGGGATGCGATCATGGCCGTGTTTGGCTCCCCCCTGCCCCAGGCCGACCATGCCCAGCGTGCGGTTGAAGCCGCCCTAGAGATGGAACAACAGCTGGTGAAATTTAATCAACGACAGCGGCAGCAGCATAAGCCCACCATCGACATCGGCATTGGCATCAACTCTGACGACGTGATTACCGGCAACATGGGCTCTAGCAAACGGATGGACTTCACCGCGATTGGCGACGGGGTCAACCTGACCTCTCGCATTGAGGGCGCAACAAAGCTCTATGGGTGCTCGATCATTATCAGCGAGAAGACCTATCAGCTTTGCAAAGAGAAAATCTGGGTGCGCGAGCTAGACTACGTTTGTGTTAAGGGTAAAACCCGACCCGTCAATATTTATGAAGTGCTGGGGTTGCGATCTCAGCCCCTCACCAACGAGCAACAACACTGGCTCAAGCTGTACCACCAAGGCCGTAAATATTACCAGCAGCAAGCTTTTCAATCCGCCATTAACACATTTAACCAGCTGCTAGCTGACACGCCAGATGATCAGGCGACGAGATTACATATCAAGCGATGCCAGCAGTTAAACCAACAGCCCCCTACAGAAACCTGGGACGGAGCCTGGCAGCTAAACGCAAAATGATGCCTATAAAGCGTTTTGATACAACATTTGTGTCCAACAAGAACATTACGACAGATCAACCTCTCGTAGAGCAACCTCCGTTGATCGAATCGGGTTAAATTCAAATCCAGCACTGTCAGGCATAGATAATAGGTCAGCCACGCTTTCACCGGTTCCAGTAAGCTTATAGTAATCATGTATTGTTAACAACACATGGGCAGGTGTTCCTCGATCGGTTATAAAGACAGGTCCCTGCTCAGCAGCCCGTTTAGCTTTGCCCACATCTTGATTAAACTCTCGACTTGAAATACTATGCACGACTCCCCTAAAAATCTCCCCTAGAAATGTAGCAATGTACCTACATTATAAATAAGATAAGGGGAAAATGTTTATCAGGCAGATTATCAGATCAGGTTACTCTAGCGATGGCAGTCCTGGCTGTGGGCTGGTGCGGCTGCTTTAGGGCGAGTGTCGGCAGGTTGGTGTTTACCGGCTGCGGGCCAATCTGTTTCGCTGGAGACCGGTTCAATACAAGCCTTGCTAATGGGGATCGATACATGATGAAGCAAAAATTAGCAGTTCAAGGCGCTAAAGTACTCACCCCGCAAGGATGGTTAGAGGGGGCAACCGTTCTCATTCACGAGGGCCGTTTTGAGGCAGTTGAGACCACAGCTATATCCTCAAACTATCAGACCCTTTCTGCAACTGGGCTGCACTTGTTGCCTGGGATTGTCGATATCCACGGGGACGCCTTTGAGCGGATGATTTGCCCCCGACCCGGCGTTTCTTTTCCGTTAGAGATTGCCCTGATTGAAAACGATTGGGCGCTGCTCTCATCAGGCATTACCACCTTTTACTACTCCATCACCGACTCCTTTGAGCCGGGGCTGCGCAGCCGAGAGACCGCTCGCCAGATCATCCAAGCCGTCCAGACCGATCTGCGACCTTATCTCAAAGCCGACAGCCGCATCCATATCCGCCATGAGCAGTCCAATACCGATCGGTTCGAGGATCTCTGCGACTGGATTGGCCAGGGCCAAATGCAGCTGCTCTCTCTCAACGATCATCTACCCCCCACGATGGATAACGAAACCCTATATCGCTATACCAAGGGGCTCCGCCAGCGAATCAAACTCCCCGAAAACGAGATCCGTCAGCTGATCGAAGCGGCCTTCGAGCGGCGCGAGCTCGGTCGAGAACAAACCAACAAACTGGTGCAGCATGCCCATGCCCACAATATTCCCCTCGCCTCCCACGATGACGAGACCTCAGAAGATGTGACCTTGAGCTTGGCCCGAGGGGTTGCGATCGCAGAATTCCCCGCCACGGTTGCTCTTGCTGCCCAGCACAAACAAAACGGCACCGCTATCCTGATGGGAGCCCCCAACCTGCTTCGCGGCGGCTCCCACGTCGGCTACATGGGCGTTGCCGAAGCCGCTCAGGCCCAGGTGGTAGACTGCCTCTGCTCTGACTACCACTATCCCTCGCTGCTCCACGCCCCGTTCAAGCTCGCCGAACTCGGCCTGATGCCCTTCGAAACCGCCTGGCAGCTAGTGTCTAGCAACCCCGCCCGCGCTGCCAAAATCGATCACCAAAAAGGAGCCATTGCTCCCGGATTAGACGCTGATTTTCTCTTGATGGATTTGAGCCTACCGCCGTTGGTGGCGCTGAAGGCAGCGTATGTGAGGGGGGTTAATGGTTAATGGGCAATGGTTAGTGGGTATCACCAATCACCAATCACCAATCACCCATTACCAATCACCCATTACCAATCACTACTCACCACCCTCTACTCACCACCCTCTACCCCTCCGTCCCAGATCGCCGCATTGCCCGATAGCCGAACACGCTTGCGATCGCAACTACCGCCAAATAGGGACTATACGCCAGCAGCCAAAGCCCAACCTGCAAGAGTGGACGCATCAGGTTCCTCGTTCAGTTTCTTTTCGATGTCGTGGTTTC
>JBCBZL010000315.1:0-5720 GCA_039815385.1 Cyanobacteria bacterium P01_A01_bin.114 | reverse complement strand
TCGTAGCACCAAAGTGGACGATGGCCGTTCGGTTTTGGTTGTGACGCTTCTCGCTCATAGCTTTCACTCCTTGCTGGGGGTAGTTGAAGTCTATGATGACACCTCGCTTTTGTCACTAGGCACCAAATTCAGATCTATCTGTTCGGTAAAGTTATCTGGCTACAGGCGTGATTACCCCAATCATCCTCTGCTAGTGTCACAATGTAATTAACGTCGTGATCAACGCCGTGATTAATGCCGTGATTGAGTGTCTTACCCCCATAATCTAATGACGTCAGCCCCCTCCGAGATCTATGAAGGCCAGTTTGGCACTTTTGCCATTACAGATAGCGATCGCCGAGAAGTTTTGGTTTATCGGGGCGGGCTTGCGATCGCGGCCCTCTGCTTTGCTTTAGGGAGCGGCTTAGCGTTTGCGTTCGGCAAATCTACGCCAGCGCTGTGGGGGGCGACTGGGCTCTATGGGCTATTTTGGCTGGCGCTTGGGGTGAGTCTTTTTAACATCCACATCTATATGCGACCGCTGCATGTTGCATTACAGATATTTTGGGCGATTGGGGGGGCAGCCAGTCTAGCGACTGTGGTTGCGAACCCTCAGCCGCTGGTGCTGACGGTTTATCAATATCCCCTGACGATTTTAGGTATTGGTTTTACGTTTGCGGCCCTAACGGGCATTTTTTTCAAGGAAGCTTTTTGTTTTAATCGGTTTGAAACTAAGTTTTTGACACTGCTGGTGCCGCTGCTGCTGCTAGGACATCTGACTGGGATTTTACCTATGACGGTTGAGCAGGGCATGCTGGCTATTTGGGCAGGGCTCTTCATCATTTTTGCCCTGCGCAAGGCTCTTCAGGCAGTTCCTCCCGATATCGGTGATAAAAGCGTCTTTGAATACCTGGCGCAGCAGCGGGCGGCCCAGTCTTAGCCGCCCGGTATAGGGCTCTTCTGCAAACGAATCGTTCAGCAAACCTCTAGAGAAAACCTCACTCATGGCAGGGCTATGGCTAGCGAGCGGGCTACTGGTGTTGGCATTTGCGATCGCGCATACTTTTAGACAGCTTGCTGAGTTTCTGAGCATCACCGCCCCCCGAGCCACCGACACTCTTGTCATTGAAGGCTGGATTCCCGATCATGCTGTGGCCGCTGCCGCTCGAGAGCTGACCCAGAGACGCTACGAGCAGGCCATTATTGTGGGTCAGCCCATCTGGAAAGGAGCCCACCTGTCTAAATATGAGAATCTTGCCCAGCTAACGGCAGAAACGCTCAAGCACCTCGGGGTTGAGCCCTCACGGCTAGTGGTGGTGCCCTGCCCCCAAGTTAATCACTATCGCACCTATACCGCCGCGCTCGAAGTGCGTCAGTGGCTACAGCAGCATCGGCCAGATTTACAAGCGGTGAATGTTTTAACCCTATCGGCCCATGCCCGTCGCAGCTGGCTAGTTTACCGCCACACCCTTGGCCCCCAGGTCAAGGTGGGGGTCATTGCTGTTGCCTCACCTAACTACGACCCACGCCGCTGGTGGCGTTCGAGTGCAGGCTTCCGCCATGTGGTCAGCGAAGCAATTGCCTATGGATATGCGCGGTTGTTTGACTGGCGTGCCTAGGATGGGGCCTCCTTCCCTGCCTGGGCACACTAATCAAGCAGCATTCAGGAACGCAGCCATTGACATCAGAACGGGCATATTGGGTGGCGTGGTCTAGCCTGGACGGGGTCGGGCCTATTCTACAAAAACGGATTTTTGATACCTTCGGTAGCCTCGAGGCTGCTTGGCAGGCCCCCATAGATGAGCTGGTGAGGGTTGAGGGTATCGGCAGGCCCCTGGCTGAAAAAATTGGCGCGCTGCGATCGCGCTGCTTGCCAGAGACGCTGCTAACCCAGTACGAAAGTCAGAGTCAGGCTTTCTGGACCCCCGCCGATGCCCCTTATCCGACCCTGCTGTTTGACATTCCTGACCCACCGCCGATTTTGTACTACAGAGGGCCGCTTAGATTTGATAATCTGCCATCCAGTGCCCTGGCTGTGGGCATTGTCGGAACTCGACGGCCTTCCTCCTACGGGGTTCGCTGGACGCGTCGTCTGAGCCAGTGTCTCACCCAACAGGGCATCCTCATTGTTTCAGGTCTGGCTGATGGCGTAGATACTCTAGCTCACCAAAGCTGCCTTCAAAACCAGGGCACCACCATTGCTGTTCTGGGCACTGGCACCGATGTCGTGTATCCCAGCTTTAATCAAGCCCTCTACAGTCAAATCTTAGAAACCGGCCTGATTTTGAGCGAATACCCAGACGGTACCCCTCCAGATCGGGGGCATTTTCCCCGTCGCAATCGGATCATTGCGGGGCTGAGTCGCGCTGTCTTAGTCACCGAAGCACCGAAGCGCTCAGGGGCTCTGATCACCGCATATCTGGCGAATGACTACGGTCGAGAGATCTATACCGTCCCCGGCAGTCTTGATAACCCCACCAGTCGAGGCTGCTTGAGGCTGATTAATCAAGGAAGTCAGCTCATTCTCGACGAACACAACCTGTTAGAGCTGCTAAGCAATCTACCGCCAATCAAGGGGCCAAGCCGGGGGCCAAAAGCGACTTCGACAAAGCCGCACGTAGAGCAGCTCACTCTGGCAGCAGCCGCCCCTGTTGTGAATGCCCTGGCCATGCCAAGCCCTGTGCCTCAGCCCGAGCTATCGCCTGATTTAGCTGTGGTGTTTGAAGCGATCTCTACCGAGCCGCTAACCCTTGACAATCTCGTGCAGCAGACCCAGATCGAAACGGGTAAGCTACTCGGTAGCTTAGTGCAGCTAGAGCTCTTGGGCCTTGTCATACAGCTACCTGGCATGCGCTACCAGCGGCAAAATTGAGCTGGGGCACTTCTCAATCTAAGCCGTCGTGATTTTGGCTGGTGGTGAACGGCTTTCGACAAGCTTCTCTTTACGAAAGTGTCGTGTCTTCTAGGGTCGGCTCGATTTGCAAACGCTGCTCAAAATCGTCTATGAAAAACTCCACTAAGATGACACCAAACTGGAGCATGTCTCCATTTCTAAGGCGTCTGCGGGTGTGGGGATCTAGCCGTCGCCTGTTGAGACAAGTCCCTTGGCGGCTGCCCAGATCCATCACGTAAAACCCGTGGCTGCGTTGATAGCCAATCACAGCGTGTCCCGGATCTACACTCCTGTGCTCTAGCAAGATGGCACAGTGGGGATCGTTGCCAATCAACCAGCTACTACCCACAGTGGTCAGTTCTAAGTTTGGGTAGTGACTCGTGTTAGAGCCCAGGAATACGGCTGTGGGAGCTAGAATGCCGTGGATATAGAGATGGGTTAGCTGACAGCGATTTTGGACGGTTAAAACCGGATCCATTACCTTAGAAATCGCTTCAAAATCGTAGTTGAAATTGTTAAAGAGAGCATCCAAAAAAACAGGATGACTTTTTTCTAACGAGTCCTTTTGCGGGATAGAAGAATATGACTTCTCGAGTGCTTCGCGGACAATCTCTGAAGGAAGCATGAATAAAAACTGCCCAAACTAACAGCAAATAGCCATAGGCTAGGTTGACTGTCACCCTAAGTAAAATACAAAATGCACCTCAGCGGGGCTCCTTAACGGGCCTTGGCTAAGCAAAACGGTGGCTAGAAAGCTGCTCTCGTTAACGAGAATTTGCTCAAGCAGCTTTCTATTAAAGCACCGTTCACAGATAAAGTCGTCGTCCATAGATCACTGACTGACCACAACAGCTAAGTCAAAGAACTGTGGAATAGAGGCTTCAAATAAGGAATTGGGTAGATAGAGGATCCAATAGAACGCGAATAGGATGTTCAGTATAACTACGCATATTAATAACCTCAGATTGCGGCCACCGTAAGCTCAGAGTGGCCGCTATTTATATAGTCTTTACAAGACCCCGGTTCGTATTAAAATCTGCTCAGCTTGCCTAGTTTTAGCCGGATCGTCTCAGAGGGTTCAGCAACAAGACGTTGAGGCTATAAGTGTTTTAAGTAAAAGACAGACAGGCTCCTGCAAGTTCGTTCCCTATCCGCTATCCACCTGCCCTTTATCCGTCATGTGGCTTAAGTAGCCGTGTTCTTCAATCGTATCGAAGGCTACACGCTAACTTGGGGGCAACTAGGGGCCAGTCAGGCGCTGTGGTTTAGCTAGGGTATGAAAGCGATTTTGGACATGCTTTGATAGATCAGCGGCTTGCCTTACTTAACCCTATGTAAAAGGGGCAAAGTAATAAGGGACAAATTTTGAAGCTGTACCTCGAAACCAATGTTTAGTAAAGCGGACATCAGTGAAGCGAACTTCAACACGTACGGAAATGCGGGCTAAGCCGCCGCTAGAGCATCTCCCTTCAGCCTACAGTGCGTGGGTGTTAAGGGGGGTGCAGTCGATACTACCGCTCTGGATGCGCCAACAAACCAATTTGCAAGACATTGAGGCGTGCAATACAGATACCTTAGTTGAGCTGTTTGAGGCGTTTCAGTCAGGCAAAACCCGTTTTTTGATCGCTTTTCGCCATCCTAGCCCAGAGGATGCTTACTGTCTGGCTCGGCTGCTCTGGCAAATTGTCCCAGCGGCTGCCCAGCAAAAAGGGGTAAGACTAGAGCGCCCTGTGCATGCTCACTTTATTTACGATCGAGGCATTCCGCTGTGGGCAGGTAAATGGGTGGGATGGCTATATGCTCACTTGGGAGGGACCTCGATCCAGCGGGGCAAACTTGACTTGGTGGCGCTGCGGGCGGCTCGAGATTTATTTGCCAACGGCCAGTTTCCGATGGTGGCAGCCCCAGAGGGGGGCAACAACGGCCATAACGAAATTGTCAGCCCCCTTGAACCTGGCGTTGCTCAGCTCGGGTTTTGGTGCGCAGATGATCTTCAAAAAGCAGGTCGGGATGAGGCGGTGGTGATTGTGCCCTTGGGGATACAGTATCGCTATGTCACCCCGCCTTGGCAGGCAGTTGAGGCGCTGCTGCGCGAGCTAGAGCAAGACAGCGGCTTGCCCAAGTCGATGGAGGGGTTGACAGCTAAGCAGTGGGTGCTGCCTTTGCCAGACGTTGGGCTGCCTCAGGCCAAGGCAGCAGAGCTCTATAGTCGTCTCTACCGGCTGGCTAACCATTTATTGTCGCTGATGGAGGGGTACTATCAGCAGTTTTATGGGGTATCTCTGGCGCATGGGGAGCCGTCAACCGAGGCTGACCTGCCTGCTAATACGCAACTGGCCAATCGGCTCGAGGTTCTTTTGGATGGGGCTCTGCGGGTGGCAGAGGACTATTTTGAGGTTCTTCCTAAGGGCTCTGTGATCGATCGCTGTCGTCGTTTGGAGCAGGCCGGTTGGAATCGAATTTTCCGAGAAGATTTGAAAGATCGGGAGCTGCCGCCGGTTGAACGCGGCTTGGCTGACCGAATCGCAGAAGAGGCCGATCTGCGGATGTGGCACATGCGCCTGGTCGAAAACTTTGTGGCGGTGACAGGGCACTATGTGATTGAAAAGCCGACGGCTGAGCGCTTTGCAGAAACCGTTTTGCTGATGCGAGATATGGTGTCACGCCTAGAAGGTAAAAATCCTTTTCCACGACCCCAGCTAGGACCGCAGCGCGCAACCCTGACGGTGGGCCATCCCCTCTCGGTCAGTGAGCGCTGGCCCGCGTACAAAAAGAGCCGTCGCCGCGCGGTCGATGGCCTCACTCAAGACCTGCAAACAGCGCTGGAAGCGTTGGTTATCCGAACGTA
>JBCBZL010000150.1:0-11216 GCA_039815385.1 Cyanobacteria bacterium P01_A01_bin.114 | reverse complement strand
GGTTAAAAAAAGAACTGTACCAGGACGTGTTTCGCACCCCTGATTATTTTTGGTTTGACCCAGAAACGCTTGAATTTAAGGGCTTTCACACAGTTGACGGCCGGTATGAGCCCCTACAGCCCACCAATCAGGGGTTGCTGTGGAGTCAGCAGTTAGGGCTTTATCTGGGTCTACGTGAGCGAAAACTCCGCTGGTTTGATGCAGATGGACAGCTCATTGCTTCACAAGAGGAGAAGGCTGAACAAGAACATCAAAGAGCTGAACAAGAACGCCAGAGAGCCGATCAGGCAGAACTGGAGTTGGCTAAATTAAAAGCCGAACTGGAAGCTAGGGAAGGCTGAATTCAGGCGGTGCTTCACCATCCTTACAACTCAACAAACCGATCTGTTGTCTCCACCAAGGCGCTGACGATGCCCTTCTCAGTTGCAGAATGCCCTGCCTCGGGGACGACAATCAGTTCTGACTCAGGCCAGGCGCGATGTAGCTCCCAGGCAGAGGTCATGGGGCACACGACATCGTAGCGACCTTGCACAATTACACAGGGGATATGGCGAATCTTATGAAGGTTGCATAGCAGCTGATCGTCAGGTGAAAAGAAGCCACAGTTGATGAAATAGTGACACTCAATCCGGGCAAAGGCTTCGGCAAAGGTGTCTTCACCAAAGCGATCAATCAGGTCAGGGGTCGGGGATGAGTTTGCTGGTGCTGGCCTCCCACACTGACCAGGCGCGGGCGGCTGCCTGACGCACCTGGGGGTCGTCGCTGGTGAGGCGTTTGTAGTAGGCACTGAGTAAATCAGAGTGCTCTTCTGGGGGGATGGCGGCTAGGTAATGCTCCCAGGCATCTGGAAAAATGTAGCTGGCCCCTTCTTGATAAAACCAGCGGATCTCTTTGCGACGCAGCATAAAGATGCCCCGCAAAATCAGACCCGTGCAGTATTCGGCATGGGTTTGGGCGTAGGCGAGGGCCAGGGTGCTGCCCCAGCTGCCGCCAAAGACGGTCCATTGGGGAATGTCGAGGTGCGATCGCAGCCGTTCAATATCCCCGACCAGGGTCCAGGTGCTATTTTCTTCAAGCTCGGCATGGGGGGTGCTCTTACCACAGCCGCGCTGGTCAAATAGAATGATCCGCCACCGCTCAGGGTCAAAAAACTGACGATAGAGGGGGACGCTGCCCCCGCCGGGGCCACCGTGCAAAAAGACAACGGGCTTGCCATTCGGATTGCCCGCCTCTTCAAAGTGCAGCGTGTGGAGCGCAGAGACGGGCAGCTGGGCTTGACGATAGGGCTCAATGGGGGGATATAGCGATCGCATAGGGGCGCAGGGGGCTCACTAAACGTTGGCCACACCCAGCCCGTCCTCAGTTGAGGATGCGCCGGATGTGGCCTAGCACCGATATTGTGCCGGAAATGTGGGCAGACCCTGAATTTCTGAAGATTTATTTCACGACTTAAACCCTGGTCACATCCAAACCTGTTGTTTGCCCTACGGGAAAACCGCAAGTAGCCGGATAGGGTTCAGGCAGTCTTAACGACGTGCCACTTACCAGTTTTGGGGTCGCGGTAGGTTACAAACGGATTTTGCTTAAGTGGCTTTCTGCTATCTTTCGCCATTGCCCAGAAAGGATTTAACTCAGTCCAATGAAATTATTCTATAGGTGAAACCTATAAACGCCAGTGACTGCGCAGAAAATGACTGGTGATTCTATCAAGACCAAACAGTAACTTAGATCACAGAAAGTGCAAAGCATCCTTGATGAATGCTTTGCACAGAATCAAGGGCTGTCAAGAGTGTCCAGGCTGAACCGTAGCTCAGGCAGGACGTAAAGACCCGTTGATTTTAAGCTGCTAGCACCGCGTGATTATTTAGACGCAGGTACAGACAGGCGACGGCGCTTGAGTCGCGAGCCGAGGGCGGCGGCCCCCAAAAACCCTAAAACGATCCCTGGCTCAGGTACGGAGGCTGGGTCGCCGCTGCTGCCATCATTGCCACCGCTGCCGCCGCCAAAATCAGGCAGGGTGGGGTCAAAAGCGGTTGCAAAGATGCGATCGCTGGTCTCGGGGTAGTCGGCAGCGGTCACCGTACCGCCTAAAGCCTGCTGGATATAGTTAGCCAGCGCCTGCTGATAGCTCACCCCCACACTGGTAAATTCAAGCCCCTCAAACGGATAGTCGTCACCGCCCCTGGCTAGAAAGTCGATGGTGGCGACATCTGGAATCACGCTGACAAAGTTCGGGAAGGGCCTTCGGTCATAGCGCTGACCACGCCAATTTTCTCGCCGCCTTTCTCGATGATGGCGCTCTCGCTGATGCGATTTTCATTGAGCAGGCTGGCATCAATTGGGCCTGCTTCAAACCGTGCTTCGCATCGTAGCCAATGGCGTCAAGCACGATCGCGTCATAAAAAATGCCGTCATCAAGGCTGGCATCAAAAGCAGTGCCTGCCAAGAAGTTGTCCCCTGAAGACAGGGTAATCACCCATCGGTGGTGGCCCCGCTCTGCAAACTATTGATCAGCGTGACGAACCGAGCTGCCCCGGCTTCGTCCCCGTCGGGGGTGAGCTGAGACTCGCCATTTAAACTACCCTGATCTTCATGGGATCTTAGAAAGAGTGTTCGCTACATTTACATTGGCTTTATCATAGGGGCGGGCATCCATAACGTTTACAGGTAGCCGCATCTATGAGTGCCGCATCTATAAGTAGAGAAAGTAGAGAAGTAAGTACAGAAGTCTGGCCCGGTCGTCCCCATCCGCTCGGTGCTTGCTGGGATGGTCAAGGCACTAACTTTGCCATTTTTTCTGAGAATGCAGAGGCGGTTTACCTGTGTCTGTTTGATCAGCAAGGGCAAGAGACCCAGGTGCAGCTGACAGAGGTGACCAACTACGTCTGGCACGGCTATCTACCTGAGGTCAAGCCCGGACAGCGTTACGGCTATCGCGTCCACGGCCCCTACGTCCCTAAGCAGGGCCATCGGTTTAACCCCCACAAACTGCTGATCGACCCCTACGCCCTTGCCCTCGACGGTGATATCCAGTTTGGTCCAGAGCTGTTTGGCTACCCGATGGAGCAATTTACCAATCGCGATCGCGACCTCGAGCTGTCTACCACCGACGATGCCGACAAAGTCCCCAAAGGGGTTGTGATTGACCCTGACTTTGACTGGCAGGGTGACCAATATCCTGAAATTCCCTGGCACGAGACCATCATTTACGAAGTCCACGTTAAGGGCTTTACCCAGCAGCATCCTGATATCCCTGCTAACCTGCGGGGGACCTATGCGGGTATGGGCCACCCTGCCGCGATTGACTATCTCAAGACCTTGGGGGTGACTGCCGTTGAGCTGCTGCCAGTGCATCATTTCAACGCCCACCCTGGTCATTTAGTCTCCACCGGGCTGCGCAACTACTGGGGCTACGACTCGCTGAATTATTTTGCCCCCTACGCTGGCTACAGCACGGCTGGCCATATGGGCGAGCAGGTCAAAGAGTTTAAGCAAATGGTCAAAGCCCTGCATGCCGAGGGCATCGAAGTGATCTTGGATGTGGTCTACAACCATACGGGCGAGGGCAACCATCTGGGCCCAACGCTGTCGTTTCGCGGCATCGACAATGCGGCCTACTATCGCCTGGTCGAAAACGGTCAACGCTACTATATGGACTTCACTGGCTGCGGCAACTCCATGAATGTTCGCCATCCCCAGGTGCTGAAGCTGATCATGGACAGCCTGAGGTATTGGGTGCAAGAAATGCACGTGGATGGCTTCCGGTTTGATCTGGCCTCAGCCCTGGCTCGCGAACTGTTTGAGGTGGATAGTTTGGCGGCATTCTTCAACATTATTCACCAAGACCCGATTCTCTCAACCACCAAGCTGATTGCTGAACCGTGGGATCTGGGTGAGGGCGGCTACCAGGTGGGCAACTTTCCGCTGCTGTGGTCAGAATGGAACGGCAAGTATCGTGATACGATGCGAGACTTTTGGCGCGATCAGCATTGCCGCCTGGGAGAGTTTGCCCTGCGTCTGACCGGCAGCTCCGATCTTTATCAGGCCAATGGCAAGCTGCCCCACGCCAGCATTAACTTCATTACCGCCCACGATGGGTTCCCGCTCAACGATCTGGTCAGCTACAACGAAAAACATAACGAAGCCAACTGCGAGGGCAACCGTGACGGGGAGAGCTATAACCGCTCGTGGAACTGCGGCGCGGAGGGCGAGACCGACGATCCTGATATTCTGGCCCTGAGGGCCCAGCAGCGCCGTAACTTTCTGGCGACGCTGTTTCTCTCTCAGGGGGTGCCGATGATCCTGGGCGGCGATGAGATGGGTCGTACCCAGTTGGGCAACAACAATACCTACTGCCAAGACAGTCCGCTGTCCTGGTTTGACTGGGGGCTGCGATCGCAAAACAAACCCCTGCTAGACTTCACCCGTCAGCTGATCAAGTTTCGCCAGCAGCACCCCGTTTTCTGTCGCCGACAGTGGTTTCAGGGGCGTCAGATCCACGGCTCCGGCGTGGTTGACCTGGGCTGGTTTGACCCAGACGGCACCGAAATCAACGACGAACAGTGGCAAGAAGCTGAAGTCAAAGCCATTGCTGTCTTTTTAAATGGTGAAGAACTGATCGCCCCGGATGCGCGAGGCTGCCGTGTGATTGATGACAGCTTTTTGCTCTTTTTTAACGCCTACTCCGACGTGCAAGAGTTTGTTATTCCCGAAGTGCTTGAGCGCAAAGAATGGCGCGTCATGATTGACACTAAAGAAGAAAGCGGCTTTGTCAACAAGGGCAAAGTTTACCACCAAGCCCAAAAAGTCCCCGTCGCTGCCCGATCGGTGATGCTGCTCTGCTGCCCCCACTGTTTTGATACCTCAACAGCGTGTGATGTCGGCAAGCTTTAGAAACCCGATTTCTTGGCTCAATCTAAAATGCCAGGTTTAACCCCCCAAAGAAATCGGGTTTCTGGCGACAAACCAAATTTTCCTTTTTCCCTTTTCTCTCCCTCTTTACCCACTGCTCACTACCCTCTCTTCCATGTCTGCTTACGACAAAATCTATGACGTTGTGCGTAAAATCCCCCTTGGGAAAGTCGCTACCTACGGTCAGGTGGCCGAGCTCGCGGGTCTCTTTGGTAAACCCCGCGTGGTAGGCTACGCGCTCTATCGGGTGGCCCCCGATGACGATGTGCCCTGGCATCGAGTGATCAACGCTAAGGGTGAGGTGTCTCAATCTGCCTTTCGCGACGGCAATGACGACCTGCAGCGAGTGCTCCTTGAAGAGGAAGGCATCGCCTTCGAAAAAAACAAGGTCAACTTTACCCAATATCGCTGGCAGCCTCCCGCCGAGATGATTGAGGCGATTGAAGTAGATCCAGAGACCTGAGGCATGGCGGGTCTATTTATCAGGCTGGTGTACCGGCAGCTCAATCACAAATTTGGTGCCTCTGCCGGGGACGGAGTCGCAGTAAATGCGTCCTTGGTGGTGCTCGGTGACGATTTGATAGCTGATTGACAGGCCCAAACCGGTGCCCTGGCCCACCGGTTTGGTTGTGAAGAAGGGGTTGAAGATTTGCGATCGCACAAAATCACTCATCCCAGGCCCGTTGTCAAAAAACTGAAGGCTTACCCACCCGTCGTTCTGAGCCTCTGTATAAATCTGAATCTGGCTGGGGTTAGCGGCTTTTTCTTCAGCTGAGCGAGCCTGATCCCGACTATTTAGGGCCTCGATAGCATTTCCCAAAATGTTCATAAACACCTGGTTGAGCTGCCCAGCGTAGCAAGCAACTTCAGGTAGCGTGCCGTAGTCTTTGACGAGTTGAATAGCTGCGTCCCCTGGCTTTGCCTTTAGACGACTTTGCAGAATCGTGAGGGTACTGTCAATGCCTTCATGAAGGTCAACAGACTTAAACTCTGCTTCGTCGAGGCGTGAGAAGTTTCTCAAAGACAGCACAATCTCACGAATCCGTTCGGTGCCAACTTGCATAGACTGGACAACCTTCGATAAGTCCTTCTGAAGAAAGTCTAAATCAATGGCCTCAATCTCTTGTTGGACCTCTAACGACGGGGGCGGCACATGCGTCTGATAGAGTTCAATCACCGCCAATAAATCTTCGGTATAACGGCTCACATGGGTGAGGTTGCCGTGGATGAAATTGACTGGATTGTTAATCTCATGGGCGACCCCAGCCACCATTTGGCCCAGCGCAGACATTTTTTCACTTTGCACCATTTGGGTTTGAGTCTGCCGTAGTTTCTTTAGAGTCTCCTGGACTTCTGCTGTGCGCTCTTCTACCCGCTGCTCTAGTTCATCGTTGAATTTTTCCAGGTCGTGGTTCGCTTGTTCCAAATCCTGATTTGATTTCTCCAGTGCTTCAAATGAAGCCTTAAGCTGTGAGGCCATTTGATTAAAAGAGACGCCTAAACTTTCAATCTCATCAATTCCTTTGACCTCGACGCGCTGGTCTAAGTCTCCGGCTGACAGTGCTTGACTGGCCAATTTTAGATCTGAGATAGGCTTTGAAATTCGCCGGGCTGTATAGAACCCAAACAGGGTTGCAAAGCCCAAGGCTAGCCCACAGAGCAAAACTGTATTTCGAGTATTTGCATAAATCTGTGCCATGAAATCGGACTCAGGTACGGCGACCACCAACAGCCAATCGAGCCCTATCTCGTCCTTCCAGGGCGTTACCTCGACGTAATGGGGTTCACCCTCAATCTTTACGGTCAAGTCCTGTCGCCCTTGAATCGCCTGAAAACTTCCAAATCGCTCTTGTAGATACCTTGCGGTTGAACGAACTAACGGGCTCTGACTGTCAATCGCACTCAATCGTTGAGCCTCACCTGCAACCATTCGATAAGGATTTTGCGCAGTAGAATTGGCAATTAACTGCCCATCTCGCTCAATCACAAAGATTTCTGCAGAGGCACTAATTTCGATAGATCTGAGAAAATCGCTAATCTTCGATAAAGTAAACTCAGCTAAAAAGACGCCTTGTAACTGCCGCTGCTGATCATAGATTGGGTAGCCAATCGGCATAGAGATAATATCTGGATCATCTGGCCAGACATAGACTGAAGCAGCTGTTGGCTGCCCTTGTTTGACCGCTTCGGTATACCAGGGGTCTAGTAGTGGGTTCCAGTCTTCGGGGGTATAAACCTTGACGACATCTGTGCGTTGTCCCTGGCTATCAGTCGCATAGGTAAAGTTATTCCCATCGGTATTTTGCGAAATTTCATCAATGGTGACCCCCTGATCTTCTAAGAAACCACCTGCGCCAGCATATTCACCGGTTGCCAGGGCATATCCCGCATAGCTCACATTTTCAAAGGCTTGAACCTGTTTCCAAAAGTAAAATCCTAAGGTTTCAAGACTCTGAGTATTTAACTGTTCGGTGTCAATCAGGTTAGCTGACAATTTAAGCAGCTGGCGAGGCTCGTTGAGATAATCATCTAAATCTTGAGTGACTCGCTCGTTCGTTTCATCCATCAGCTGATCGACTAGATCATTGACTGACCGCTGCTCATGTTTGAAAGAAAGATATCCGATCAGACCCACCACGGCTATCTGTACAGCAAGCGGTGTAAAGAGCAGAAAACGTAAAGGCAAGCGTCTAGACGAACGAGCCGGGAGAACACTCATGGTAAACAATGGGGAGAAACACTATGCTCAGTAGCCACAAAGTCGCATCCGCCCTTTGGCTAGTATCTTCCGCACTAGTCTGCCCATTCCATCAAGTTCTGTCCCACTTAACCTACATTCAAACTATTCAGACGGGTCAAGCGGCTGGGTGGGGGCAAGGGTTAGGGGTTGGCTGGCATAATCGGATGGGGAAATAGCTCAATCGCCAGATCAACTTGCAAGGGGCCCTCAATGCAATCAAGCAGCTCAGCAAAGTAATCAGCAACTCGCTGATCGTGGGCAAAGGCGTCGGTTTGTTGGCCATACTTGTCTAGATTGAGATAGCGATAAATATTGAGAAATCGGCCATAGCTGCCGGCCTCGGTAACCAGCATTGAAACTGGCTCAATGCCGGTATCTTGGAGAATCGGCACCAAAATCTCTTGGTGGGCTTTGGCAAACGCTGCTTGCTTGCCTAAACGCAGCTGGCCGCTGACCAGTTCATAAATGGGGGAGGCTGACCCTAGCATGTTGACTCCTTGGAAAGTAGTTTTAAGTTCTAAGTTTTGAGTTGAGCTTTGCATAGGCTTCGCCTGCTCGCAGAGTAACCCAACAAAACCCTGATATTGTTGGGTTTTACGAGTTCAGCCCAACCTACACGCGAAAGGTTTTGTCAGTCAATCAGGGTTTGGTGTTTTTGATAATGACACAGCTTTTACACCGATACAGCCGCCGCAATTTCTTCGGCGGCCCGTTCCCCAGACTCTAGCGCGCCCTGCATCCAGCCATTCTGGGCGGAGGTGTGCTCTCCGGCAAAATGGATACGACCTTCGGGGCGCGAGACGTGGGGCAGCAGCTCACGCATTTGACCGGGCTGAAACCAAACATAGCCGCCCTGAGACCAGTCTTGGTTGTCCCAACTAAATGAAGTGTGGGCGGTTACCTGAGGCTGGGCATTAGGGTAAACCGCTTTCACATGGGGCATGACAAATTCGACCCGCTGATCGACCGCGATCGCATCGGCCTGTCTAGCCTGCTCGCCGGTCATGAAGGTCTCTAAAATACCACCCGTGCCCGGTTGAGAGAAGGTGGCATCCCCCACCAGCCCAATCGGCAAATCGGTGGCGGTGTAGCCGCTTTTACCCTGGTCTTGCCAAAACCTGCGACGGGTTTGCATGAGCACTCGGGTCGCTGAGGTATAGGCCAGCTGATTGATGGCCTGCTGTTTTTCTGCCGATAGGCCGGGCGAGATTTGAATGCGATTCATCACAGATAGGGGCACCGTGCAAATGACGCGATCTGCTGACAGGGTTTGGGAGGCCCCCTGCGCTGAGAAGGTCACGCCCACGCCCCGATCGGTCTGGGTAATCTGGCTGACGGCGGCCCGATAGACGATCTGATCAGCCAGCGCGCTGGCGAGCGCCGCTGGCAGTCGATCGTTCCCGCCTTCAATTTGGTAGTAGTTGGGGGCCGTATTCAGCACTAAATCACGCAGCAGTTGCAGCACTGAATAGGTGTCAACCCCCTCGCCCCAGACATCTAAATAGCCCAGCCGCAGCAGTGCGATCGCATCGGCTGAGGCCCCCTGCTGACGGAGATAGTCGGCCACCGTGAGCCGATCGTAGCTGGCCAGGCTGGGGTCAACTAACCCAGTCAGATTGGTTTCTCCCACCGCTTGCAGGGCTGGCCCAAAGTAGGTTAAGAACAGTTCATTAAAATCTAGGATTGCCTCTTGGGGGCTCAGCTGATAGGGGCTCTCAGCCAGATTGGCCAGGGGGATAGACTGCCCGCGTCCATGGTAATGACCGAAGACGTTGCGAACCGTATTGGGCACCAGCGGTAGGTTGAATAAATTCGCGTACTTCAGGGTGAGATCGTGATTTTCGGCGATCCAAAACGCGCCTGCCTCGGCATAGAGCCCGTCTGTAAAAGGCTCTCTCAGGGTATGAACACGCCCCCCTGCTCGGGGGCGAGCTTCTAGCACGGTGACCTGGTGCCCCGCCTGGGTTAGCTGGTAAGCCGCCGCCAGCCCCGCCAGCCCCGCCCCAATAATGACTATTTTTTGGGGGGAAGCTGTTCTAGATTGTTCTTTCCTAGATTGTGCTGGTCTGGGTAAAGCGGTCGGTGACAGCGCGGCGGCGGCGCTTAACAGCCCGTATTTTAGCAGCTGTCGTCGGTTTAAGGCCCGCCTGATCAATGGCATCTAATCGTCTCCTGCAATAGTTTTCTGAAATGAGTCGCCGAAGAGCGCTCTGATGATCTCTTTAACGGCGGGTGCGAACAGCGGAGAGCGCCTGGCGTCTCTCCAGAGGTTTGAGGGGCGGTTTAAGGAAGCCACTTCTGATGAAGTAGTCAAAATAGGTGGCCAGCAGCGCTGGCACCGCCTGGCGGGGGGTTGCTAAGCCCGCTAGACCCTGCTGCAGAGTTTGGGTTTCAAACTTCAGTGTATGGGTTTGAAAATAGAGTTCAGGAACGGTCTTTGCGTAGTCGGGGCACAGGTCGGTCAAAAAGGCCAGGAATGGCGCTAGGGCGTTATCAGAGCCCGGCTTGACCTGCGTTTTGATCCTTTCTAGCCAGTCTGCATAGGGCACCCGCTGGAGACGATAGCCATAGGCGACCATCCAATCAACCAGCTGGTTCCACATCAAGGCCTGGGGGTTGGCAAAGTTAAACGCCTGCCCGGCTGCCTGGTGCCGAGACAGGTGCACAATGGCCTGGCTGATGTAGTCGACCGAGACAAAGTCGACCGGCATGGCCCAGTCGGGTGCCACGCCGAGCTGCAAACAGCCCTTGATCAGACTCCGCAGAAAGTCGCTGCGATTGCAAACCCCGGTCTGACTGTGCCCCTCAATCCAGGCGGGTCGATAGACCGTTGTCGGAATCCCCCTTGACTGGGCAATGGCGAGCAGTTTTTCGGCCACCCACTTGCTCTGGGTATAGCCGTAGAGCCCCTCAGGTTGTGTTGCCTCGTCCTGGGCTCGAATCACCTGACCATCCGCATAAGCAGCGGGGGAGAACACCCCCAGGGTTGAAAGAAAATGGACGGGCTTTAGCCTGACCCGACTGGCTAGCCTGAGAACAGCCTCGGTTGCCGAGACGTTGGTCGCTTTCATGGCGGCATAGGGGTGCATGAAATTGACCATGGCACCGTTGTGATAAATCACCTCAACGGTCTCGGCCAGGGTTTGAAACTGCTCTGAAGAAAGGCCGAGCTGGGGCTGGGAGAGATCGCCCAGGACGGGCACAATTCGCTGCGCCTGGTCAGGCTGCCAGAGGGCATATTGCTGTAAGTTGGTTTGGATACGCTGCTGAGCACAGGCCCGGTGGTCGGCGCGAACCAGACAGTACACCACTGCCTCGGTCTGTTGCAAGATCTCATGCAGCAAAAAGCTTCCCAGGAACCCGGTTGCCCCCGTCAGTAGGACGGTCTTAGGAGCGGCTATATTGGCTGGGACGACTGACGTGTCTGGATAAATGTCGTCTGCTAAGGTGGCTTCTGCCCAGAGATCAGGTTTGTCTGCGGTCGGAGAGGGAAGAACGATATTGCCGCTATATCCAGATCGCCGTCCTGATCGAAATCGTGAGGTATAGCTTTGTAACAGCCGTT
>JBCBZL010000167.1:0-10554 GCA_039815385.1 Cyanobacteria bacterium P01_A01_bin.114 | reverse complement strand
CTCGCCCCGGCTACCCAGAAGTCCACCTGATGGAATTTACTGCCAGTTAATAGCCTGTGAATGACTATGAGCAGCTTGTGACTAGCTTCTATGGCCGTAGAACAGACTACGACCATGAGCCTGGCACGACGCATCCCGACAAAGCCGAACGCCTGCTTGGGATGATTCCCTTAAAATCAGGGCAGCACGTTCTGGATGTGGCTACCGGCACTGGGCTGGTTGCGATCGCAGCCGCCAAGCAAGTCGGGCCAACAGGACACGTAACGGGGATTGATCTCACCCCAGGGATGCTCAATCAGGCCAGATCTAAGCTAGCAAAGCTGAATCTACAAAATCTTGAGCTGATCGAAGCGAATGCAGAAAGATATTCGTTTCCTGAAAATCAGTTCGATGCCATCTTTTGCTGCGAAGCGCTGGTGCTATTTCAAGACATTCCTGCCAGCTTGCAAAAGTGGCATCGCTGGCTGAAACCCGGTGGTTATGCCGCATTTACCTGTCCTGATCAAAATGCTTATCTGTCAGAGATTTATAAGCGGGCATGCGCAGATCTGCCTGAGCCGATGCGCCATATTCTGGAACCGCTGGGTACGCCAGACCGGTGCCGTCAGCTTTTAGAGCAGGCCGGGTTTGAGGATATCCAGGTGAGTTTTGAACCGTCAGGACGCGATCGCACCCTGGCCGATTTACAATCCTCGCCGCTCTCGCAAAGCAGCCTACAGCTCTCCTTTAAGGGGCATCCCCAAATGCAAGTGCTATCTCCCCAGCAGCTAGAGAAAATCCGGACGGCCTACCAGGCTGAACTTGCAGCCCAGGCCACTGAAAATCAGCTTTGGGAAAACACCACTACCTTTTTTGTGCGTGCCCAAAAACGATAGCGCTTCAGCAGACCTGATTACGATACAGTTTTAGGTATAGCCCCCGTCAGGAAAACCCTTGGGGCCTTGTTTATTAAGCCATTAAGCCCCTGTAAACGTGATCAGGTTTCAAACACAAGCAAGTATCGTCATCACTAGCCTTTGCCTGGGCATCGCAGCACCCGCGTTCGCTGATATTGAGGCAGGGCCAATTTCTGTAGACACGGTAGCCGACCATCTTGAGGGCGTTATGGATACCTCTGCCCAGGCGGCAGACAATCCTGACTTTGTCAGCGTACAGATGACCACCTGCCGCATCAGCGTGAGCGAACCTGCCGCTGACTCGGTTTATCTCTATCAAGAGCAGGCGCTGTCTGATAGCCTGGATGCCCCCTATCGCCAGCGTTTTTTGCAGATTGCCCCCGGTGATGGGCAGCGGATAGAATCTCGGACGCTAAAACCCGATGCGCCAGAACAGTGGATTGGGTTTTGCGATCGCACCCCCACCGACCGCGTGGTCCCAACCGCAGCCCTGGGCGAGCCAGTCTGCACAGTTGCCTTGCGCCCTTCCCCCCTGGGTATGGTCGGCAGCACTCCTCGCAGCGGCTGCCCCGCCAGCGTACGCGGCGCGGTTAGCATTACCAACATCGTCGTCCTCCACGCAGACGGCATGGACACCTGGGATCGCGGCTTTGATGCCGCTGGTACTCAAGTCTGGGGCGCACAGGATGAGCCCTACCAGTATCGCTGGCGCACGCCATGACGGGCTTACTCGGATATTTTCGCAGCTTAGTTAAGCCAGACATGATGTCCACAGGGCTCAAAGTTGCAGCCGTCGTCGGCACGGTACTGTTTGCGATCAACCACGGCCCCGCTCTGATGCAGCGCAAAATGGATCGAGGCCGCTGGATTTCAGCCGGGCTCAGCTATCTGGTGCCTTACCTGGTCAGCGTCCACGGACAATATACGAGTCAAAACACAGGCAGAAACAGGAATAATTTTGGGTAGCCAGTCTCTAAGCCTACGGTGTACACACATCTTGAAGAAGAGCCCAAAATCCTGCATTACCCCCCTCAATCCCCCCTTGGTAAGGGGGGAGGTTCTAGTTCTCCCCCTTACCAAGGGGGAGTTAGAGGGGGTGAGGCAACCGTAAACGCTATTTTCCAGCACTTGTGTATACACCGTAGGTCTCCAAGCAGAAAGGGAACACGGAGGGACCCCAAGCAGCCCTGATCGCTTTATCCGGCAGCTTGTGCAACACCCTGTTGCACACTTTCACTCAGGAACATGCAGAATTCAATTTAATTCCCGAATTGCCCATAAAACAGCCATTTTGAAGGATGATAGCCTCATATTGGCATCACCCCAGCACTAGGAGACCCAAAATGGTTTTAAAACATACCTTCTGGCAAATTTCAGGTTTGGTCTGCGGGAGTCTACTCGCTGGCTTATCCCAAGCAGCCCTCCCCCAAGCAGCCTTTACCCAGGAAGAACCCTTAAAACCAACTGCCCGCTATGCTTTGGGAGAAGACGTTGACCTGGGCTCGATCATTGCTGAATGGCGTGAACCTTACCCAGATATTCCAATTTTTGCCTGCGTATGTGACGGAGATAGCTGTGATCACACCGAACGCTGGCCGTTTCGTGAATTTAACCGCTATCAGCTCACCGTCGCGTTAGGGCCATTTAACGCAAATTACACAGAGAGCACAGGCTTTAACTGCTTTGATATCGAAACCGGCCAGCGTCCCTCAGCAGACACCGAGACATCCGCTGAGCCAGAATCAGAAAATCAGGATATCCCAACCGTTTCAGTCCTAGACGAGGGGGCCGCACTGCGCCTTGCCTGGCCGGATGGTCAGTCTAACACCATTGAGATTGGCGGTTGGAATATGAATATCCTCAATGCCCTCGATTGCGAAGCGCTTGAAATTGTGCCTGAAAACGTGATGTTTGCCCGCCGGATTTTAGGCGAACCCGCTGTGGATACCAATACGGGCAATGTGGCTGTCCCGATTTTGCTGAATGAGTGTGTTGAAACCCAGCAAACCGGCGTATTTATTGTCGAACCCCAAGGCGCTGAGTCGTATGCGCTGTATCGTGCCCAGGTGCCAGGCGATCGCAACCTACCTGACGAATTTTCGAGCTACCCGTTAGACGGCATCAGCGGCATCCAGTACTGGGATTCAATCCTGCTAGTGCGCCACGGCTCGGCCTCAGGTGCCGAAGCCATCCTGATGTTTCGCCCCGATGTCACGCCTGCAGGCACGTTTGCCGGATGTGGCATTATCAGTGACGAAGAAGGCGCAGATCGGCTCTGTCCTGATTGATAATGTGTCAGGCTTAAAATAGCGACCCCGCGTCTCCCCATCCCCGCGTCAGGCCTGACCACAAGCACAATCACGACTACCAAGCTATCTTAATAATGGCCTATCTGGGAGTTGTATGGCGCAGGTAAAGAAGGAAGTTGCGATCGCAATTCTCCACCAAAACAACACATTCTTAATGCAGCTGCGGGATGACATTCCCACCATCATTTATCCGGGCCATTGGGCTTTTTTTGGCGGCCATATAGAATCTGGAGAAGATCCTCATACGGCGGTAAAGCGAGAACTGATAGAAGAGATCGGCTATGCCGCCCCAAAACTAGATCTTTTCAAGCGCTGGGATGATGGCAAAGTTATCCGTCATTTCTTTCACGGTGCGCTCACCGTTTCACTCGATGAACTCGAGCTCAATGAAGGTCAGGACATGAGTCTCTGCACCGTAGAAGAGATTCATCGGGGTTTTAAGTATTCAGCCGTTGCGGGTGAAGAACGCCCTCTCGGCAACCCTCACCAGCAAATGTTGTTAGCCTATCTGAACTATTTAGGAGATCGATAGCCCTCACCCTAAATCCCTCTCCCAAGTTTGGCTACCGTGTACACACAAGTCGAAAAGTTGAGCCACTTCTCGAAGGCCCACTCTGCGAGAAGCCGCTTTGGCGTCTACATCCCCCGGCCCCTTCTCCCAGCTGTGGGAGAAGGGGAGAAAAGCCTTTTTCAGCAGGTGTTTCACCCATTTTGAGGCTTTTCACTACGAAAAGACTCGCTTAGCTCAAAGTCCCTCTCCCAGCTGTGGGAGAGGGATTTAGGGTGAGGGCGAAGCAGATGCATAGAGTGCCTTTCCAGCATTGTCCTCTAGATGTGTATACACGGTAGCCCAAGTTTGGAGAGAGGGACTTTTAATTCGACAAATTTTACCTAAAGAAAGAACTTTAAAGAATGGAGAGTCGGTCGCTCCGCATATACCCATTTACCCAGCTTCTCCTAGCAGGACATAGCGCAACAAACCTCGCCAAAGAGGAGCCAGGGGAGCTTTGAGCATAATATCTGCCATCACGAAACCCATGCCCAGCCAGAGATATTGTTGTGGGAAAGGCCGTTGAACCGGGCGGCTACGGAGGCGATCAATCTGACTGAGCCCCACCACGGCTAGTGCAACACCCGTGAGAATATACCCAATCACTCGCAAGACAGACCAAGGGGGCCAACCAACTGCGATCGCACCCCAAGGATGAACGCTAGCCCGAATCAACTCAGCCACATAAAAGTTCATATAGTTCAGCTGCCAGGTGCCAAACAACAGGGCGGTACTGCTAAGCGTCAGGCAGCATAACCCACAAAAAATCAGATAGTTGCGCACATGGCTGGGTAGAATAACCTGAAGTGAATCTCCGTAGCCTTCCCCCGTTTGAATCCAGTTGAACATTCTGTCAACATACGCCGGGCCAGACAAGATGGCCTCAGCAGCGCTCTCTGGAAACCAGGTGGTGCCGATGCCCACTGCCAGACTCAGAAAGACAGCCCACAGCAGCATGGAGATTGCAGCCGTGCGATACCGCTGGTGATAGATCAGATAGATGAAAACCGGATAGGCAACGGCTGCCCCCAAAATGGGCGTTAGCCAGGCTATCGACATTGCGAAACTGACCAGGGTTGAGAGCACTACCCCAATGGCCAGAACCATCAAGATATAAAGCCAGCGATTTTTCTTCATTTTTCCCTCATTTTGTTTCCTCACTTTAAAGGGGGCCGTCACTCAGCAGCGCTACCGTTGGTCTATGTTTCTTATGATGGTATTGACAATAAACACCAAAATTTTCAGAAATTTTGGTTTTGCATCAGAAGAACACAATAGTCAATGGTTTACAACAATTGTGCTGCCCCTAAACTCTATGAGGAATTGACCGATGCCGCCGTCTTCATCTCGCATATTTAGGACTAGACACCAGGGCCAGGCTCAATGCCGAACCGCGTGACTTGGATGTGACCTATTACAGCGGCGCAATCGCCCCCACCCTTGTGTCGCCGATGGGAACAACACGCTGGATGACCCAGGACGCTATGACGCCGTAATGGCTGAGTCGGAATCAGCACTGGTCTGAGTCGAATAGGCTATGTTGAATAGACTATTCCCTCAACAACTCATCTGGATCAATGCCCTGCTCACGTAGCTTTGCCAGTAGCTGCTCACGCTGACGGCGTTCTTCAGCAAGCTGAGCCTCAGCAGATTCGGCCCGCTGGCGTTCTTGCTCGGTGTCTGTCGGCACCCAATTGCCATCTTCGTCACACCAGCGTAGCCAAAGCCTTTCAACCCCTTCAAATTCTCCTGACCAAAAGCCCAAACCCAGTTTTATCTCAGGAATCCAGAGCAGCGGATTTGTTTGCGAAAGAGGCTGTTCTCGCAATCGGCCATCCAGATGGCGAAAATATCGCAGTCGATGGGTAAAACGACTGTAGACGACATAATTGGGAATCTTGAGAACGTTTTCATAGACCTGCCATTTGCTGGGCGGTGCGTTATCTGCAGACAAAGGCGTCGGCTTTGGCAGCAGGGCTTTCCCAGTGGTTGCTGACTCAGCATAGGGGCCTAGATCGTCTCGCTCAGTCCCCCCAGAGAGCAACTCTACAACGACCGCTGGGACAACTTTTTCTTGCCAAATCACATAGCTACTGCGCATGTCCTCACCTTCATAGAGGCGCGGTACGCCTAAGACCGTAAACCAGTCAGGACGCTTATACCCATTGGTGGCAGGGTCGTAATACAGATTGAGGTCAGAGCCGCAAAAAATCTGATCGGCACTGTACTCAGCCACCCGCAGGGTTCGGCTCAATAACTGAGGCTGTATATCGTGGAACTCGTCAGGCAAGCCAGGTTCATTCGGATCTTCACTGGGAAGATCGTACATCGTGGGTAGCGTTGTTTGAGGCGAGTCAGCCGTTTCCTGACTGTAAGATCGGTGGGTAACCATCAGAATAGCCAAAGACGCTATATCAATCTTAGAAGATCGAGCTTAGAAGCCAGATATTAGAACTCATCTGGATTGATGCCCTGTTCGCGCAGCTTTGCCAATAGCTGCTCGCGTTGACGGCGCTCTTCAGCGAGTTGAGATTCAGCAAAGTCAGCCCGTTGACGCTCGGTCTCGGCACGCTGACGCTCGGTCTCAGCACGCTGAGCAATTTCGGCGTAACTGAGAAAAGGCTGGTGATCGGGCCGAAAAATTTGTAGCTCGTCTCTAGACAGATCGAACCGAATCTGTAATTGGGGGCTCACCCAATCTGTCATTGACTCAATCACATCTAAAAAGCCGTCCTGGCGTAACCAGCCACTGAGGTCATTTTTGTCTGGGTCGTATAGATAATACTCATCGACCCCAAACTGGTTATAAAACAGCAGTTTACGATTCATCTCTACGCGGGTATTCCCCGGCGACAAAATCTCAAACACAACCTGGGGTGGGATATTATCTTCTTTCCACTGCTGATAAGAGCCTCGGTCTCCTTTGGAGGGGCCAAAAATCACCATGACGTCGGGGGCTGTGCACGTTTTATTGTCGCCCTCGACCGGATACCAGAGCAGATCGCCCACCACCAGAACATCTGAGCGATCGGCAAACAACCAGTCTAAATTTTGCTGAATCGTTACAATCCAGCGAAACTGTTTAGTGTTATCAGCCATTGGTTGGCCGTCACTGTCAGGGTAGATAATCTCTGGTTTTGAGGAGGGCTGTAATTGAACCATCGTCTCAACCTGAATGCGTTCAATCCTTTTAAGTTAGCACAGATGTACTTAGGCAGGTCTTAGCGGGACTTCTGAATGTCTTGCCAAGACCTGTCATCTGGCTAGAAGTTTTCTAAAATTCGCTGCACAATTTGCATGCCGGTGACGGCTTGCCAGCCAAAGAGGCCGACCAAGATCACGTTGAGGCTGATGTGGATGTTGCGAGCTGTTTCGTTGCCGCGCTGCATAAAAGGGACTAAGGAGGCCGCGATCGCAATAATCCCAGTCATGCTCAACCCAGCCAACAGATGAGGCCCAAAAAACAACTTGCCATTATTGAGATAGGTCACCGCCATGCCGCCCAGAGAACCCATCACCATGAGGGCCAGAATAATAGACCCCAGCTGGTGATGCTTAAGATTGAACTGACCCTTGATCAGTTCCTTTTTCTCATCGCCAGAGGCATTACGGATGCGGCGACTTTGCCAGCCCAGATAAAGAGCATAAATTGTCAGGCCAAATAGCACCCACATAAATAGAGGATGTATAAAATTGAGCCAGGGCTTAATAGCCTCTAGGGTGTCAGAACTCATAGTGCTCAGAAGTAGTGCTTAGTAGTTTTCAGCGCGTTACAAAAGTTTATTATATTTTGTCTATCACCACCATGCATAAATCTGTTCGGTTCCTGGTTATTTTGCTCGTGAGCTGTGGTCTAAGTTTGGCAGCCGGGAAGGCCCCTGCGGCTCAGCCAGACCAGCCGGCAGATATCGTCGAAGTCGCTCCGTTGCGCACGCATCAGCACATGGGCGAGCGGGGTGAGCGGGATACCGCTGCTGCACAAGCGACGACGATCTTCATCGCAGATACCCAAGAGGTCGAACCAGCGGCTGAAACTGAGGAGGATTCTACTGAGGCAGGCCCGACTGAGGCAGATCCGACTGAGGCAGACCCGACTGAAGCAGAATCCGCTGAGATGGAAGACCCGTCTGAAGCGGAGATGGGCGAAGGGGAGACAGGCGAGGTAGACGATGGGGAAGAGAGCCCGGCAGAGAGTCCGGACGTAACGGTAGGTGAGGGAGAGGCAGAAGATGGGGGAGATGAGGCAGAAGGTGAGGAAGGGGCAGAGGATTCGGGAGATGAGGTAGACGGTGAGGATGTAGAAGGGGATGGGGAAACAGCGGCTGATCCGGAAGCAGCGCCGGATCCGGATGAGATTTTTAGACGAGAGTTGCTGATTGAGGCAGATGCGCTGTATGAGGCAGGGGATATTGCTGGTGCAACGGCTCTATACCGAGAGGCCAAGAACTATACCTGGCGAGCAGATGCTGTAGATTTAGAGCTGCCGCCTGAGCCGTTTAGCGATGAGGCCAGCCTGTCGCCGGGGGCGGCGGTCTACTGGCGCGAGTCGGCCCGAGGGGTTGAGGCGGGGCGCGAATCGCAAACCCTGGTGCCGCTGGCATTGCTAACTGAGGAGCACCCGGCTTTTATCCCCGGTCATCTGCGCTATGTCGAGCTGCTGCTGGCGTATGAGCAGCCTGAAGAAGCTAGCGCGGTGTATGAACGGGCGTTGACGCTATACCCGGCCCAGCCAGAGCTGCTGCAGGCTCAGGTGCAGCTGATGATGGATCAAGAGGAGTGGATCGAGGCCTCTATTGCTTCGCGGCAGTTTTCGCTGCTCAACCCCGATCATCCTGAAGCTGCCAACTATCAAACCCTGGCCGATGAAAATTTAGATCGGTTCAAGTCATCGACGAATGCCCAGATTCGGAATAATGCGATCGCAAACATCATCACGGGCGTTGCGGGCTACGTGGTCACGGGCGGTCTCTACGGGCCTTTTACAGCCCTGAACTCTACGATTGCACTGCTCCAGGGCGAAGAAAATATTGGCGAACAGGTTTCAAACCAGGCCCAGCAGCAGCTGCCCATGCTCGAAGATGAAGCCGTCCTGGCCTATGTCGATGAAATGGGCCAAAAGCTGGCCGCCGTCGCCGGGCGCGATGAGTTTGAATATGAGTTTCACGTCATCCTCGATGAAGACTTAAACGCCTTTGCCCTGCCCGGCGGCAAAATCTTTGTGAATGCGGGGGCCATTTTAGAAACTGACTCAGAAGCAGAGCTAGCTGGCCTGCTGGCCCACGAACTATCCCATTCGGTTCTATCCCATGGGTTTCAATTAGTGACCCGAGGCAACCTGACCGCCAGTGTCACCCAGTACTTACCCCTGCCTGGCTTGGTCACCAACGTGCTCGTCAACGGCTATTCTCGCCAAATGGAGCGCCAGGCCGATATCGTTGGCACTCAGATTTTATCCGCCAGCGGCTACGCTGCCGATGGCATGTATGGCCTAATGTCAGCCCTCAACGAAAGCTATGGCGATAGAGCAAACAGCCAGGTGAGCTGGCTCTCGACCCACCCGGCCCCCCAAACCCGCCTCGACTACATCCAAACCCTGATCGAATTTGGCGGCTACAACCGCTATGGCTACGAAGGGGTCTTGAGCCATGAAGCCATCCAGGAGCTCACCCAGATTGCCCTAGACGAGCACGAAGCCGAAGAGGCCGCCGACGGTGAAGAAGACATCGACATTGAAGATGCCGTCGAAGATATCAAAGAGGAGCGGGAGCAGGCGGAAGCAGAGGCATCTGAAGTAGAAGAACCTGAAGAAGCAGAGGAGGGAATGGAGACTGAGGGTGAAGCAGAGGCAGAAGCAGAAGAGGCCGAAGGGGCAGAAGACGCTCAATCTGACGAAACAGAAGAAATCCAGTAAGGTACTTTTCCCGGTCTCCTCGATTTGACATAGATAACCCGGTAGGGGCGGTGGCTCGTGCCCGCCCTGCGATACCTTTAGTCAGGATAGGATCGGCAGCCTAAACCCATTCATAAAAGCTGCTCGGGATCAATGCCCTGGGCCTTAAGCTTTTCAAGTAATGCCGCCAACTGACGCTCTGAGATTTCAGCCCGCTGACGCTCATCTGTGGCAGCTTGCTCGGCTTCTTGGCGGGCCTGCTCAGCATCTTGACGGGCCTGCTCGGCTTCTCGATAAGTCAATAATTGGGCTCCTGTCTGGGGGTCAAAAAGCCTTAACGGTCGGCTGACTGAGGATAAGCCCATATTCACTTGCGTATCAGTAGACAAAAGTCGCAGGTCTACCCCCAATGTCTGACTCGATAGAGAAAGCGTCCCGTCTGGCAGAGTTTGAGGCTCAATAGGCATATATTGCCCCTCTATCAAGCGCTGGCCCTTAAGCTGTGGATTTAGATAATCGCCGCTGGGGTCGTATTGAAAATATTCTGATATGCCAAGCTGAGCATAGAGCTGAGGTTTGATTTCCTCATCCTTCCGTTTTGTGGTCTTTGAGGTAATTTCTAAAACAAAGGCGGGTACTTTTCCACCCTCTTGCCAAACCTTATAAGTCCTGCGTTGGCAAAGCCTCTCCGGTGGAGACTCGCGCTTGCTTACCCCAAATACGACAAATACGTCAGGGGATAGGCTTTTAGAAGCATCGCCTTCTTGGTAAGTAGATGGCCATAAATAATCGTAGTTCTGCTAAGTTGTTAAAAGAGGCGATTGAATCATCCGGTTGGTTTGAAAATTGAATCGCTTGACCTTGTATCCAGCCATGTCTGCTCGACGTCTGAGTCCCGAGATCACCTCG
>JBCBZL010000336.1:0-5164 GCA_039815385.1 Cyanobacteria bacterium P01_A01_bin.114 | reverse complement strand
CGCTGGCTGCCCCAGCAGTCTGCCGAAAGTTTGTTGCCCTGTCGGATGGGGTTCTCAATGGCTTCCCCCTGATAGTAGCTTTTGCCACGATCAAAACTTTGGGGGTGGTGAGCTTTTTTAGATCAGCTTCGGTGAAAGCAGGTAGGCTGTTTTTAGATGACATCTGCTTAAGGGCTATTAGCTTGATGTTTATAGATTATGGTAATCGGAGGCTACATCAGCGCCTGATATCATCTGCCTAAACCGCAACATAAACTGCCGTACCATGGCTCGAAGAGGAAACCCACGGCAACGTTTGCGCAAACCCACCGGGCACTCCCTTTCCTAAACATAGCCAGTCTCTTTTTCGGGGGGTCTGGGGGAGCTCGGACCCCAGTCAGCCCCTCAAGCTAGAGACAAAAGGGAGGGGGCGGGAGGGAAAGTCCCGCGCAGCGTGTTTTACACAAGGCCGATACCCTCACCTATGAAAAATAGGGACGCAAGCACTGATAGCAGTTTAAGCACTCACCGCCAGGGCGGACTGAAGAGTGACCTGATGGTCAGCGGCCCAGGTTTGGAGATCGATTAGGGCGCGATCGCGATATTTGCCGTAGCGTTCTCGCTTATTACGAACCCGTTGGGGCAAGGCCGGAATAATACCAAAGTTGGGCGGCATCGGCTGAAAACTCTTAGGATCTGCCGTGGCAATAAAGTCAAACAGCGCCCCCATCATAGTCGTCACAGGCAGGTCTAACAGCGGCAACCCTCGAGCAACTCGGGCAGCATTGGTACCCGCCAGCCAGCCCCCTGCAGTAGCCGCCGTGTAGCCCTCGGTGCCAATCAGCTGCCCCGCTGCCAGCAGCGTCGGTCGCGACTTAAACTGTAGCGCCGAGGTCAATAGCTCCGGCGAGTTAATAAACGTATTCCGATGCATCACCCCCATGCGCACAAATTCGGCATTTTCTAACCCAGGGATCAGGCGAAACACCCGCTTTTGCTCACCCCAGCGCAGGTTAGTCTGAAAGCCCACCATATTCCACAGCTGACCAGCTTTATCTTCTTGCCTGAGCTGCACCACCGCATAGGGTTTTTTAGACTTGTTCGCCGGGTCGTCAAAAGCCCCAAACCGTTTATCAAATAGGCCCACCGGCTTCAGTGGCCCGTAGCGCATGGTATCTTCACCCCGCTGAGCCATCTCCTCGATGGGCAGACAGGCTTCAAAAAACTTGGCAGTCTCGCGCTCAAAGTCCTTGAGCTCAGCCTGCTCAGCGGCACAAATTTCTTTAAGAAAATGCAGGTACTGGGGCTTGTCCATCGGGCAGTTGAGGTAGGCCGCCTCACCCCGATCATAGCGGGAGGCCATAAAAGCCACCTCGTGGTTGATCGACTCGCCCACCACAATTGGGCTGGCCGCATCAAAAAAGCTCATGTAGTCCTGTCCGGTAAACTGCCTCAGGTCAGCGGCAAGAGCTGCACTGGTGAGCGGCCCGGTGGTCAAGACAGTAACGCTATCGGTCGGAATCTGGGTGACCTCTCCCCGCCGCAGCTCAACCAGCGGGTGGCTGGCCAGAGTCTCAGTCAGGGCGCGGCTAAAGACCCCGCGATCAACCGCCAGAGCTCCCCCGGCAGGAACCGCATGCTCATTCGCTGTGTGGATGATAATCGAGCCCAGCTGGCGCAGCTCTTCATGCAGCAACCCCGAAGCCCGATCGGTGGCCTGCGCCCCAAACGAGTTACTGCACACCAGCTCAGCTAGATGCTCAGAATGGTGGGCCGGGCTAGTCTTGACCGGACGCATCTCATGCAAAATAACGGGCAAACCCGCCTGGGCAATTTGCCAGGCAGCTTCGGTTCCGGCGAGGCCACCGCCGATGACGTGAATGGGAGATTGCATAAGAGATGAACGGGAGAGCTAGTGTCTTGGGATAGGACCGCTCTAGAATACCTGCGCCTGGCAAATGACCAATCACCAGTCACCCATCCCAACCATTAGAATAGCTCAAAAGAATAATCCAAAATTTCCCTAAGCCACGAACGGCATAGTACCCAGCACAGTCGCCCCGCAGTCAGGCTCGGCAGCTTTGGGTTTTGGCTGGATCTTACTCTGAGGTTCGCCCTGGCCCTGAGATTCAGCATAGCTAGATTCATCCTGATAGCTATTAATCAGCAGCTTATCGGCTTCGCTGAGGTCAGGATCGCTATCAAGGGTCATTTCTTGCAGGGTTTCTTCGACCAGTTCCATTTGCTGCTCAGCTTCGGTCAGCATGGCCTGGGGCTCACCCTGAAGGAGGGCTTCTAAATCAGCGAGGGCGTCGTACTGGGTTTGGACGGCGGTGAGGCTGGCTTGAAGGGTGGCTTTCTCATCGGTGAGGGTTTGAACGGTGGCCGACAGCTCGGCTTCATTAGCTTTTTGGATGAGGATAGCTTCTTCGAGGCGCTGCTGACGGGCCGTGAGCGCCTGGACAGTTTGTTCTAGCTCAGCTTTGTCTTGCTTAAGCTGATTTGTTAGGGCTTGATAGTCTTTTATGGCTTTGATGACAGGAACTAGCTTTTTCTTAAGGGTCATGTGGGCTACGTCGAGCTGATGAAATTTGTCAGAGAGGTTGACGTAACCTTCGGCAAGGCAGCGATAGCGTTCGGCGGTAGATTTCATGGCTGAGTATGTGGATGGGTGTGATGAGGAAATTAAGCGTATCTATTATTGTGAGCCCGATTAGATTTGGGTGTAGTCAGGAATACGATTGGTGGGGATCAGAGTAGTTGGTTCTCTTTCAATGTGATCTTGATGGGCGAAAGGCGAAAGGCGAAGGGCGAAGGGGGGTAAGGCGTTGGGTTCGGGTTTACCCGGAGGGGGTTGTTGGGTTCGGGGTTGCCCGGAGGGGGTTGTTGGGTTCGGGTTTATCGGGAGTTTTTTTGAGCGGTGGGGGAATTCTAGAGGGGGAAGAGACTGGCGTAGCTGTGAATCTTAAGCTACGGGGACTGAACGGTGATGGGTAAGGTTGAGCGGTTTGAAGATTTGCGGGTTTGGCGGCAGGGTATTGAGCTGACGAAGCAAATCTATCACTTGACTGATTACGGTAAGCTGAGCCGAGATTTTGGTTTGAAGGATCAGCTGCACAGAGCAGCGGTGTCAGTACCGACCAATATTGCAGAAGGATATGAGCGGCGGTCGAGAAAGGAATATATCCAGTTTCTAAACATCGCCAAGGGTTCAGTCGGAGAAGTACGGAGTTTATTGACAGTCGCCATAGAAATTGGTTACCTAACTCACGAGGATTACAATCCGTTACACAGTCAAGCACTCGAACTAAGCCGAATGCTAGCAACGCAAATCCAGGTACTCAAACCATAAAACATTGGCCCCTTGTATGTTGAAGGCGGAAGCGTACGTTGAAAGCGAAAACGGTAAAAACACCCCCCTTCGCCTTTCGCCTTTCGCCCTTTCCCCTTTCCCCATTCACCTCCTCAACAAAACCGTCTGCTGCGGCAATCCAATCCGAATCTCGGCATCGTCAAACGCGTGTTTAATGCGTAGGCGAAACTCTCGTCCGACGGCCCACTGCTGCATGGCCTGGGTTTTGATCCAGACCTGGAGCAGAATACCAGCGTGGGAGATGTGGTCAACGCCGAGGACGGAGGCGGGTTCTAAAATTTTGTCTTGCCAGAGGGGGTCGGTGCGCAGGGTGTCGGCGACGGTGCGGATGATCTCGAGGGCCTGCTTGATGTCGGCTTCGTAGGCAATCTCAATCGTAAAGTCGACCCGCGACCAGTCTTTGGTGAGGTTTTCGACGGTGGTGATTTGTCCATTAGGGATGGTGATCAGCCTTCCCTCAGCGCCGCGAATCTGGGTGGTATATAGGCTCATTTCTTCGACCAGGCCCGCATACTCGCCAACTTTGATCACGTCGCCTACGGCAAAGCGGTCGGTCCATAGGATAACGGCACCGTTGAGCATGTCTTGCAAGACACTGCGGGAGATGTAGGCAGCAACGACCGCGATCGCACCCGCACTGGCCAGCACCGCCGGGTCAATGCCAAAGGCCTGGATGGTCAGATAAACGCCAATCGAGGTAAACAGCAGGGTGGTCGCACTCTGGAGCGCGGGAGAATAGGTACTGACGCGCAGGGCAATGCGGTTAGCCTGGGGGTTATCGAGCTGGGCGTTTTTGCCCCACTGGTTTAGACGATAGTCGATGTTGATATCGAGCAAGGTGTCGAGCAGGGTCATGCCCAGCCAGATCACGGGCAGCAAGATTGCCTGGCTAAAGACATAGGGGGCATAGGGGCGGGTAATCGGGTATAGCCATGCGATCGCACCGCCCGCCACGAAAAATACACAGACCTCAAGCCACACAACCAGCTGTATCACAAACTGCAACAGATTGCGCTGCTGTTTGAGCAGGTTTTGTTCTCTGAGAAAGGCTTTAGAAAAGGTGGTTAAGAAGTGATTGACAGACTGACCTGCCTCGGAAACCACCATCAGCGGCTTGAATGCATGATGGGGGATAGGCTCGGGCGACCACTGGGGAGATAGGGGTGAGGCGATCATATCGGCGGCCATCCTATCGGCGGGGGGCTGACTATCTTCTGGCGTGATCGCCTCTGGGTCAACAGTCATCGACTTTTTAAGCTCTGTGCGAGACCTTTGGAGCCGTTTGCGCAAGGTGCGGCTGTGGCGGCGAAACCCTCGACGGACGAGTTCAATGCCGCTCGTGATCAAGATAGCCAGGGTGAACAGGCCGATCACCATGAGCGGCTTGGCCCAGGGGTATTGGGTTTCAAATGACCGTTCCCAGAGTTTGTGGCTGAGGCTGGTACTGATTTTCTGTTGCCAGTCTCGGGCCAGCCTGTCTTTTGATTGGCCGTTGTGCAGGGCGTCAAACTCGTTGACGGTGACCAGGGTCTGCTGCTGTAGCCCAAAGTCAGCTTGCTGTGCGGGCAAAAACACCACGGTCTGATTGTTTTCGATGCCGACCTCAACTCGGGGGGTGCTGGGGTGCAGCCCCTCACGCGGGGTGAGCAGGTCGGCTAGCTGAACGTCTACAGTGGCGAGTTTGGCTTGGACGGTGGGTTGCGATCGCACCACCCGCAGCACTTCTCGAAAGCTACGCTGGACGAGCTGGGCTCGGGTTTCAACATCCAAGGTGGGGACGTCTGCGTCGGCTGATTGCAAGGTGGTGGCTGG
>JBCBZL010000413.1:0-3048 GCA_039815385.1 Cyanobacteria bacterium P01_A01_bin.114 | reverse complement strand
CCCCCTTTTGCGTCTTTACCAAGGATGTCAAAAATGGCTTTTGCTACACCCTGATCAACAAAAACTGCGAAGCGATTTTGGGGTTTTCTCGAGAGCAGGCCATTGGCAAAAACGACTATGAGCTGCTGCCTAAGCAACAGGCTGACTGGCACAATGCTGAGGATCGTTCGGTGCTCGCCTCCGCAGAAATATTGGATATGCCGGAAGTCTACTTAGAACGCCCCGACGGTAGCAGTATCTGGTCGCGCGTCTTTAAGCTACCCCTGATGGGCTCAGATGGCACCCCCAGCCAAATTTTGGGCATCGCCGAAGACATTACCGAACGCAAGCGGCGAGATGAAGCCCTGCAGCTCATGGTAGAAGGCACAGCCGCGAAAACAGGCAGTGCCTTTTTTCGTACCTGTGTGCAGTATCTAGCTCAGGCGTTGCGGATGCGCTACGCCATGATCACTGAATACACAGATGAGACCCAAACACGCATCCGCACGTTGGCCCTGTGGGCAGGCAACGCCATCGGTTACAACATTGAATGCGACACCGTCGACACCCCTTGTCAGCAAACGGATAGCAGCTGCATTTGTTTTTATCCTGAGCAGTTTTTGGAGCAGTTTCCTCGATGTGCCAGCCTGTTTGCAGAGGGGGCCGAGAGCTACCTCGGGCTGCCCCTAGTGAATGGGGCTGGTCAGCTACTGGGGCATCTGGCTGTACTTGATACCCACCCAATGGATTGGGACGATGGTCGAGAAATGACTTTGAAGATTTTTGCGGCCCGAGCCGGGGCTGAGCTAGAGCGTCAGCAGGCTGAACGGGCTTTGCACGCTGCCAAAGAGCAGGCTGAGGCCGCAAACCGTGCCAAGAGTGCCTTTCTGGCTAACATGAGCCACGAGCTACGGACGCCTCTCAATGCAATTTTAGGGTTTGCCCAACTGATGGAACGCGATGATACCCTTTCTCCGCAACAGCGTGAATCTTTGGGCACCATCAACCGCAGTGGGGCCCATCTGCTCGACTTGATTAATGACGTGCTAGAAATGTCAAAAATTGAGGCGGGACGCACAACCCTCAGTACCGCTGCCTTTGATTTACATCAGCTTTTGCAAACGCTGCAAGATATGTTTCAAATGCGGGCCGTTGCCAAGCAGCTAACCCTTCAGACTGAGCTCGCGGCAGGGCTGCCCCAGTATATACAAACCGATGAAGCCAAACTGCGTCAAATTCTCATTAACCTGTTGAGTAATGCCATTAAATTTACCCAGCAAGGCACGGTTACCCTGCGGGCCAGCGTTGACCCGGTTGCGTCCTCTTCCCCGTCCCCGCTTCTCCAGCAGCCGATCACCCTCTACTTTGAAGTTGCCGATACGGGCTGTGGTATCCCCTTCGAAGATCGCGACAAACTCTTTCAACCCTTTGTGCAGACCCGTAGCGGAGCCCAAGCCGGGAGCGGAACGGGTTTGGGCTTAGTGATTAGCCGTCAATATGTCCAGCTGATGGGGGGAAGCCTGCATTTTACAAGCATACCCAGCCAGGGCTCTACGTTTTATTTTCAGATTCAAGTGCTGTCTGCCAAGCCGACCGATGTGGCACCGGCTACTCGCCAACAGCGCGCCCTGCGATTGGCTCCCCATCAGCCGACCTACCGCATTTTAATCGTTGACGACCAGGCCGACAATCGTAACCTTCTCACTCAGCTGCTTTCCACCGTTGGGTTTCAGGTTCACGCTGCGACTAATGGTCAAGATGCTTTGGCTCAGTGGCGCGCCTGGCAGCCCCATTTGATCTGGATGGATATGCGCATGCCTGTGATGGATGGGTACGAGGCGACCCGGCGAATTCGGGCAGCGGCGGAGATGGGGGAGCCGGGGAACCGGGGCGCAGAGGGCGTCAGGGGTCAGGCGGCAGAAAGGTCTCAGGTTTCAGGGCTCAGATCTCAGCTGGGAGAGGAGAGTCAAATCGAGTCATCCCCTCACCCCTCACTCCTCACCCCTCACCCCTCATCAGATAGCCCCAATCCAAAGCCCGAAATCCAAAATCATCCATTTCCCATTATCATTGCGCTCACCGCCGACGCTTTCGAAGAAGATCGCCCGGCTATTTTAGCGGCGGGCTGTAACGATATGGTCAGCAAACCCTTTCAAGAACAAACGATTTTTGACACGATTGCGAAGTATCTCCAGGTTGAGTTTATTTATGAAGTGAATAGCCATCAACCCTTGCTGCAAACTGCGATGCCCCAGCGGACGGTGTTGTCTGCCGAAGATCTCAGAGCCATGCCCCCTGAGTGGATCACCTCGCTGCAACAGGCTGCTACCGAAGTTGATAGCCATCAGATCAGACGGTTGATTCAAGTGATTCCACCTGGGCAGGCTGCGCTGGCGCAAAAGCTCACGCAGCTGATGCAGCAATTTAACTTTGACGAAATTTTGGATGCGATCGCGCTGATGGGTTAGTTCGCAGCCGTGGCTCCCTACCCCCCCTTTGGCTAACCAAGATATTCCCTATAAATACCCCAGATGAATACGATTTTTTTTTCTAAACCCCCCTTCAAACTCAGCCGCTATGGCCTGGTGAGCTTACTGATTAGCGTCCTGGTGATGGCGTGCTCTCCCTCTGCCCAAATGGACTCTGCCCAAATGGACTCTGCCCAAGTGGACTCTGCCCAGACAGACCCTGGGACGACCGCCGCTACCGCCAAGACCGGCCTGACCATTCTCTGGGATAAAGGCTATGTGATCGAAGAAGATGAAGCGATCGACGCCGCTGTTAAGCAGTGGCAGGCGGAAACCGGAACGACGGTTAACTTATCCTTTTACAACTCGGGTGAAATTGCCCCCAAAACCTTGCGAGCCAGTAAAGCCGGAACCCCACCCGATATTCTATTTGCGGCCAAATCGGTTTATCCGGTGGATGAGTGGCAGGGTAAGCTGGCAGAGGTTACAGATATCATTGAGCCTATGGCCGATCGGCTGACGCCGTCTGCGCTACAGGCCGCCCATATCTACGGCGTAGACAAAGCCCAGGGGCGCTACTATGCGGTACCGCTTAACCAAT
>JBCBZL010000276.1:0-6837 GCA_039815385.1 Cyanobacteria bacterium P01_A01_bin.114 | reverse complement strand
GCCATAGCTAACGACTTTGACAAACAGGGCCGCCGCGTTGAAATCCATCGCATTTTCCCATTTTTGAGAAGATGCTTCTTATTCTTACCCACGACTTCCCAAATTTGAAAAGACCTGCGTTACAAATAGCTCAATTTCTACTAGCTCAATTTCTACCAGTACTGCGTCAAGCTTAAAATTTTGGTTAGGTAAGGTGAGATAGTGAGCTAGTGAAAGGTTACTCACCTAATCACCAGCGCAGCACACTCACCCCTCACCCAACCCGAAAATTTAGCTCTGACAGACTACTAGCTCGAGGGCTACGATGAGAACAGCCGTTAACCTTACGGGGCCTGCTGTTCGCCTTCGGCTGCGCGAATATAGTTGATCGCATCTGAATCTGGCAGCAGGTAGAGCAAATTTAGATTGTCATCGTCGGCCGTTTCCATCTGGGAGATCAGAGACTCTAGTGAAACCACCTCGATCTCGATGCGATCGCGCACTTCAGGGCGAGCTTCTGCCAGGGCGGCTAGTGTGGTCTCAATATCTTGCTGCGAAAAGAAAGCCGGCACAATCGGCTCACCATCGTTAAGATTGCCAATGGGTAGCAGCATGTATGAGCCGTCATCCCGATATCGTGGCAAAAAGACTGGCACACCCGACGCAAAATCGCCATTAATTTCGACCGCTGCGCTGACTTCTTCGCCCTGAGGCACAAACAGGAGCCGCAGGGGCACATCGCGCTCAGCCTTAGCTTGTTGGTAAAGGGCGGCTAGCTCTACCCAACCCACCACACCAGACGGGGCAAAGTTAGGATTTTCCTGCTGCTGTAAGGTCAAATATTCTTCTGCATCTTGACCGCTAAAAAACACGTAAAGCAGGGCAACTTCTTGCTCTGCCTCGCCGTCTTCTGACTGACCGACCAGTCGACTGGTGATATAGGCCCCTTCAGAATTGGCCACAATAAAGGCAGGAATCGAAGCTAGCTTGCTAGAGACCTCTTGCTGGGTAAGCGCCTGTGCTTTCTGGGGTAAAGTTAGGGGCAGCACAATGCTACCTAGCACGCTGCCACCGATTAATCCCAAGGTCAACACCCGATGAAATATTGATCGCATATAGCCTCCCAACAGAGCCGTTTATAAACCAAATTATGATGCAGTAGAAAAAGAGTCTCCGTAGGGCATAATGGACAATTCTAAAATCGTCAAACAGTTTGTTAGACAAACGCACCTCGGATGGTTAATCTCACTACGACTAACCTCTAGATATCACTCAACTAATTACCACTAGATTATATAGAAATCGGGATGACAGGATTCGAACCTGCGACATCCTGCTCCCAAAGCAGGCGCGCTACCAAGCTGCGCTACATCCCGTAACATGGCTATGGCATGACTTCAAGTAAAGCCCTGACAATAGCCGTCTGCCTATTATACCCAAAATGGTCAAACGAGATGTGACCAAACCCGAATGCATCGGAACCAGCCGCTATACTAAAATCTTGACCATATATTTGAATGGGTTACTCATATCTGACCCACATCTGAATCCATATCTGACCCCTGGCCACCTACTTTTTTCCCAGGTGGGTTTGCCTGGCTTAAATGACGCGCTGTTATGCAACCTCAAAATTGGCCAATCCAGCAAATACCTGGCATATCTCGTCAGCAACATACCCAGCTGGCAAACGTGGGTATCACAACGACGTTTGAGCTGATGCGCTACTGTCAAAGATCGCTCCAAAAGCAGCACTTATCACGGTCATTGTCAATTTCTATGCGCGACCTCAATAAATGGATTGCCATGGCCGACTTAGCCCGCATTCCGAGCGTTGGGGGGGATTACTGTGGACTGCTGTTACACGCTGGGATTGGCTCTGTAGCCCAGCTCGCCGCCATGTCAGTACAGCAGGTTCATAAGCAGATTCAACGACTACAGGTGCAAAATCTGCGGCGGGCCGATCTGTGTCCCCACCGGGGACAAGTAGCAGAGTGGATCCAAGGGGCTCGGCGGCTATGTTGACAAAGTAGATAATCTAATGGCCATCGCTATCTTCCTACTCTGGATACCAAAACATTCCTTTAATCCCCTCAGGGTCAGACATAAAGCCTAGTCTTTGATAAAACTCGACCACGTGCGGATCGGCAAAAAGCGTGACGTTGCTAATGTCCTCGCTGCGAAGCTTTTTGATCAAATGCTTCATCAATGCTTTGCCCAGACCCCTACCCTGAAAATCAGGGTGGATCACGACATCCCAGATGGTGGCGTTAAAAGCATGATCAGAGGTGGCTCGAGAAAACCCCACCAAACGCTTGCGGTTGCCAATTTGCTCCCACATGGTAACGACTAAAAAACTGTACTGAATGGCTTTCTTGACCTTGCGAATGGGCCGACGCGACCAGCCCACGGCATCACAAAGCTCTTCTAGTTCATAAAGGTCGATGTTACGATCTGTGCTAAAGAAAACCCGCGCATTTTGGTCAGAACTCGGCGCTTCGGCGATATAACCGTCGGATACAGCTTGCTTGGGCGCAGAGGAAGCCTCGGGGGGACTAAACAAGCTTTTCCAAAAACCCATTCAAGCAAATACAAGAGACGTTCGACTGCAAAAAAACAGTACTAGCAGTATATCCTTAAGCTTCCGCAAGGAATAAAGGAATATAGGCCACTGCCCATAAATCCATCAAAATTATCTAACAAATTTGGAGAATTGCGGGCAAACTAAGTCATGTCAACTAGGCTTATGCTAAGAATTTACAGCTGAGATATCCGCGTCTTGGGTAGCAGCTCACGCTTGGCTAAGTGCTGATCACATCCTGGCTTGTCGTTTGTCCTATAAGAAAAGCTCGGGGTCTCGAACGGGGGTTAGTTCAGGTTTTATCGTAACGATTCAAATGCAATGTCTTGGTAAACGTAGGGCAACCTCAATCTATGACGGCTGGTTTAAGAACATCTACAATAGACCTGCTCAAGCGCTTTAATCGGGCGTTTCCCCAGTTCTATGACCAGTTTGTGAGCAGCGAGATCCAGCTGCAAAATCTCAGGCTGGCCTATCAACTTTACAAGACTAAGAAAGCCGTCATTGACATCAAGCCAGAGGGCAATCGCAGTGCCTTGCACTTTGCTTATCGCAACCAGTCTTTCATCCTCAGCGATATTTTCGGCGTTCTGGCGGCCTACGGCCTGACGATTCATAATCTTAGCTTATATGGGCAAATCTACCCGCCTATGCTGGTGTTTATCAAGCTAGTGGTCTCTCGGGGTGGCAAGGCCCTCACAGATAAAACGGCTGACAACGTTTGTCGAGCGATTCGAGAAGCCCTAGCAGGTCGCTTTGAAGTTGAAGAAATGCTCAGTGTTGAGTTCAACTTAGATGCGGGGCTTGAGCAGGTTGAAACTGAATTTTATGTCGATCCAGTCTTCCATCTACCGGCTCTGCTGATCGAGGCCGATAACCAGCCTGGGCTGTTTTACAAAGTGATGTACGCGATTTGGCAGGAAGATTTGCTGGTGGTTAATGCTAATCTACTAGTGTGGCGAGGGCGCACACGGTTAATTTTGTACCTACTTGGCCCAAATGAGAGCCTGATTCCAGAATATCTGGGACAAAAAATTGCAGAGAGTGTTCGGCATCGCCTATTAGGGCAGTCGCTCTAACGCCTTTCTAGCACGCCTTTTTTTACGTCTTTTTAACCTAGCGCCTTTCTAAGCCTATCTAAGGACTCACCATAAGGACCGGTTCCCTACGATGCCCGTGGCAAATGTCTTGGGTGTCCCTCATGTTTACGAGCTGACACCCACTACACAGCTGACCCCCAAGACAAGCCAGTCAACGGCGCTAGTGTTTGTTCATGGTTGGCTGCTAAGCCGCCATTACTGGCAGCCAATGGTGCAGGCTTTATCAACCGCCTATCCTTGCTTGGTCTATGATTTACGGGGGTTTGGTGATTCTACCCAGCAGCTCAATCAGCGGGGGCAGACCTGCCCTTTAATCTCAACCGCCGTTTTTAGCTCGGCTGCCTTAGAGACACAGCCTGCCAACCTTCATCTGAAGGCCGATATACCCTCGACTTCGGCCTATAGTCTGCCGGCCTACGCTGAAGATCTGATTGATCTCTTGCAAACTCTCAAGTGCGATCGCGTTTGGCTAGTAGGTCATTCTTTAGGGGGTAGCGTGGCGCTTTGGGCAGCTCACCTGGCTCCAGAGCTAGTCCAGGGGGTGATCTGTCTCAATGCCGGGGGCGGTGTTTACATCCAAAAAGCCTTTGATCAGTTTCGCGCTGCCGGACAGCAAATGGTGCAGGTAAGGCCCCACTGGCTCCGCCGTTTCCCCTTGCTCCCCAGGGTTTTTGCCAATATGATGGTGGCCCACTCGCTACAGCTTCGCTGGGGCCAGCAGCGGCTTTATGATTTTCTTCGAGCCGATGCCCAGGCTGCCCGTGAATCACTGCTCGCCTCAACCACTGAAACCGAAGTCCACCGCCTGCCTTACCTCGTTTCTCAGCTTAAGCAGCCTGCTTACTTTATTACCGGCAGCAACGACGCAGTGATGGAACCTCGCTACGTGCGCCACCTGGCCAGCTTTCATCGCTTGTTTAGGCAGGGGCAGTCAAACGTGGTTGAGTTGGCCCAGTGTGGGCATTTTGCCATGCTCGAGCAGACCCGGCAGGTGGCGAAGACGGTGCAGGAGATTTTGGAGAGGAATGAGGGGTAGAGGGTAGAGGGTAGTGGGTGGCAGTTCTCTTCACCCTTCACCCACTACCCTCTCTCATACAAACTCATCACGTCCGTTACGGGCATCCTTGACCGGCTCCCCAGCCCCAGAGATGACTGGTGGCCTAGCTTCAGGTGCTCAGCTGCGGCGCAGGCAATCATGGCGGCGTTGTCGGTGCAAAATTTTAAGGGGGGAAATAGTACGGTCAAGCTATGCTGGGCGGCGGCGGCCTGCAGATGCGATCGTAGCCCGCTGTTAGCCGCGACCCCGCCCCCGACCACAATGGTGTTTAACCCCTGATCGAGCGCACAGGCCACCGTTCGTTTGGTCAAGGCCCGTGCCACCGTCGCCTGGAAGCTTGCTGCAATATCGGCCACTGGCAGCGGGTCAGACGCTTGTTGCAGCCGCTCTACCAGGCGCAGCACAGCTGTCTTGAGGCCACTAAAGCTTGCATCGTAGGGATGATAGCCTCCCCCAGGTTGTGAAATCTTGCCCTCAGGTAAGGGAAATGCTTTGGGGTGACCCTGCTGGGCAAGGCGATCAATCACAGGGCCACCGGGATAGCCCAGCCCCAGCAGCCGCGCCACCTTGTCAAAGGCTTCGCCCGCAGCGTCATCACGGGTTTTGCCCAGCACCTCGTAGTCGCCACAGCCCTTCACATGGACCCAGCTGGTGTGCCCTCCAGACACCAGCAAACAAAGAAAGGGCGGTACTAAATCTGACTGGGTGAGATAGGCGGCATAAAGATGACCCTCAAGGTGATGAACTCCGATAAACGGCTTTTGGTGAACCATCGCCAAGGTTTTGCCCGCTGACACCCCTACCAGCAGCGCCCCCACCAGCCCCGGTGCGCAGGTCGCCGCCACCCCGTCAATGGCCGACCACCCTACCCCTGACTGGTCTAGAGCCGCCGTCAAGATTTCTCCCAGACTCACCAGATGCTGGCGAGAAGCCAGCTCGGGTACAACGCCGCCAAACTGCTGGTGCAGCTCGATTTGGGAAGCGACCACGCTGCTTAACACGGTGCGATCTCGCACAATCGCGACGGCGGTTTCATCACAGCTGGTTTCTAAGGCCAAGATGGTAGGCATAGGCTACAGGGGGAAGAGGGAAAGGGAAAGGGCGAAGGGGAAAGGGCGAAAGGCGAAGGGTAGGGGCTTTGCATGCAGCGCCTAGGGGTGGGTAAGGGCGAAAGGTATCGGACAATCGGTCTCTCCCTGAGTGTATCGGGAATCCGAGATCTCCCCTTCGCCTTTTCCCCTTCCCCCTATCCTAAGAAAGAATTTTTCGTCTCAGGCGGCTGTTTATCTTTCGGTCAAAGTATTTCGGGATGTTACGACCCACGTAAAATTGCCTTTACGGGGTTTCCGCACAGGGATATGATGCCTACAAAGTCAGGTAGGGTCTTGCTTAACGCTGACTAAGTTCTATGAATAAACCTTGTCTTTTGTAAATTAAGGAAAATACTGTATGCGACGGTTGTTTGCTCTGGCTTTAGTCATTTGCCTTTGGTTTGGCTTCGCAGCGCCTGCCTCCGCTGGGATAGCTGGTGATAATGTGGCCGGTTTAACCCCCTGTGGCGAGTCTGCTGCATTCCAACAGCGCGCTGCTAATGCAAGTACTGATGCCGCCAAGGCACGCTTTGAGTTTTATGCCAATTCCACCCTGCTGTGTGGCGAAGATGGGCTTCCCCATCTAATCGTGGACGGCGACTTTGCCCATCTGGGTGAGTTCATCATTCCTAGCATTTTGTTTCTATACATTACCGGCTGGATTGGTTGGGCCGGTCGGTCTTACATCATTGGTGCCCGCAAGGCTGGTAAGGCTGAGGAAAAGGAGATCATTATCGACTTGCCTCTGGCGCTTTCAAGCTCCCTAGGTGCGGCTGCGTGGCCTCTGATTGCGTTCAAAGAAATCGCTTCTGGGGAAATGTTTGCCAACGATAATGAAATTACCGTGTCACCCCGGTAGTTCAGGTTTAGTTTTGAATGCCTAGTTTGTTCTGAGAGAGAAGTTTATGAGCAATTTGATTAAATATCTATCCACTGCTCCGGTGGTCGCTGCCATCTGGATGACAATCACAGCCGGTATCTTGATCGAGTTCAATCGATTTTTCCCTGACCTGCTGCTGCATCCGTAATCTG
>JBCBZL010000406.1:0-3223 GCA_039815385.1 Cyanobacteria bacterium P01_A01_bin.114 | reverse complement strand
TTATCTTTAACACCGACCTTCTGCTCATTGATGTGGGGCCCGTGCAGGCGGTGTTCGTCGTATCGGGGCCTTTTGGTACCATCCCCAAGCCCACGACCTGGCCCTGTTTTTGCACGATTATCTAATCGAGCAGCTAGACCGCCCCGCCTATGGCGTCTACTGGAATAACCTGGCCCTCACCCGCCCCGCCGTTGCCCCCAGCGTCTTACTAGAGCTGGGGTTTATGATCAACCCCAACGAATTTGAGTGGATTACCGACCCAACCGCTCAGCGCGCATTGGCTAGCACCCTGGCCGATGGTGTAGAAGCCTGGGTGAGTAGAGGTCTAGGTGGGTAGGCGAGACTGACCAATGACGATTTTCCAGATTCCGCCATTCCAAAACAAGACTCTTTGGCAGCAGGCCATCACCCATAAGTCCTATGCCAAAGAGCACGAATCGGAAGGGTCAGATAATGAGCGTCTAGAGTTTCTTGGCGACGCTATTTTGACGTTTATCAGCGGTGAGTACCTTTTCCAGCGCTATCCAGACCGCCCCGAGGGAGAACTCACCCCGCTACGGGCAGCCCTGGTGGACGAAGCCCAGCTCAGCCACTTTGCGACGGAACTGCACTTGCAGCATCACCTACGGCTTAGCCTGGGGGCAGAAAACAGCGGCGGTCGTCAAAGTAATCGGCTGCTGTGTAGCGCCTTTGAGGCGATAATTGGAGCCTATTTCTTAGACACAGGCAGCGATATCCAGGCGATTCGTAACTACGTTTGGCCCATGTTTGATGTGGTCGCCCCAGAGGTGCTAAAAACAGCGCTCCAGGTCAATTTCAAAAGCCGGTTGCAAGCCTGGTCGCTAGAGCACATGGGGGTCGTACCCCAGTACAACATTATCCACGAGAGCGGCCCTGACCACGCCAAAGCATTCACCGCAGCAGTCCAAATCCAAGGCAGGGTGTATGGCCAGGGCACAGGCCGCAAAAAGCAAGATGCCGAAAAACAGGCCGCCCAAACCGCATTGAAGGGAATTATGGAAAACGAAAACCCGCAGAGACGCAATTAATCGCGCCTCTGTTGACATCGGCCAATCCGTCAATATCGGGCAATCGATTGATGTCGGGGAATCGATTGATGTCGGGGAATCGATTGATGTCGGGGAATCCGTAGATATCACGTAGTCCGCAGTTTTATCGAACAATTGCGCCAAATCGAAGCACATTGCCCATCAAATTGCAGCGGCATCGCGTTCGCCTGTGCGAATGCGGTAGACGGCCTCAACCGGTGTGACAAAAATTTTGCCATCGCCAATTTCGCCCGTGCGGGCAGCGGTGGCAATTTTTTCAACCACCAAATCAGACTTATCGTCACTCACAATGATTTCAAGCTTTAGCTTTTGCAAAAACTCTACCTTGTAGGTTTGCCCCCGATAGCTCTGGGTTTGCCCCTTTTGCCGACCAAACCCTCGCGTGTTAGAAACAGTCATGCCAACGATGTCGGCTTCTAGCAAGCTATCCCGAACGGCGTCTAGCTGCGAAGGTCGGATGATGGCCAGAATTTTCTTCATTCAAGATCTCCAGTTTCGAGCTAGTTTAGTATATCTTGTTACAGTTTCTCCTGATCCGTAGAAACCCGGTTTCTGGTAAAAGGGTCAGACTGCTTTAGAAACCGGGTTTCTGGTAAAAGAGGTAGGATCCCGTCAAAGACTGCTTTAGAAACCCGGTTTCTGGCCCGTTACCGACTCAACCAGGCGATCGCCTCGCGAATCCAGGCTTCGGTGTCAGCAGATTTGCTCAGGGTAGTGCTGCGCCCGACCGCGTCTAGCGCCTGAGTAATTTCCCGGTTAGAGTAACCGAGCGCCAATAGGGTCATTTCCACATCTTCTTGCACAACCGACGCTGGGCCGCTGGCTGGGGCTGTAATCAAGCCTGACTGCTGACGCCATTCAGATAGCTTGGTTTTGAGCTCTAAGATAACGCGCTCAGCGGTTTTGGCACCGACACCGGGGGTGCGGGATAAAACGCGAGCGTTGCCACCCACCACCGCCTGGATAAAGTCATTCAGGCTCAGGGTGTCGAACAGGGCCATTCCCATCTGAGGGCCAATGCCGCTGACGCTGGTGGCTAGCCGAAACACGTCGCGCTCGGCCCGCGAGCTAAAGCCAAACAGCACGGGCTGGTCGTCGCGATTTTGTAAATGAGTGTAAATCTGTACGGGCTCACCCAGCGGCGGCAGATGGCTCATCTGGCGAGCCGTGATCTGCATCTCATAGCCCACTTGCTGCACATCGAGGGTGATGATTACCCGTCCATTGCTGAGTTTTTGAATGTCTGCCAGGGTGCCCTTGAGGTAGCCAATCATCGGCGCTGGCGAGAAGGCCGGGAAGGCGGCTGCAGCGGCTGCGACGGCCGCGATGCGGGCATCTGTCGCTGACGCGGATCAATCGGCGGCGTTGGGGTGCCCGCCATATCATTGCGCGGGTTGGCTGACGGCTCGTCTAAAATTCGCTGCTGCTTGGTGTAAAGCTGCTGACGCCCGTTGCGCAGCACCCCTAGCATTTCGCTAAACTGGCTTTCCATACGCTGTAACACCTGGTCAGCATAGGAGTCAGCATCGTGGTGGATGGCCTGACACTCAGCCACTGCACGGCTGCGCATGTCTTCCCATTCTTGACGGGCCTGGGCCTGGAGCTGCTCAATCTCGGCTAGCGTCTTAGCCCGCATGGCAGCAGCTTCTTGCTCGGTTTGCGATCGCACCATCTGAGCCTGCTGCTCAGCCTGACGAATAATCGCCATATCATTGAGGATCGCAGCCGCCTGCTTTTCGGCCGTTGAGACAATTTCTTGGGCATATTGCTCAGAATCGTTCAAGATGTCGTCCCGCTGCTGTAAAAGCTGGGTGGCCTCTTGAAAGGCACTGGGCAAATTGAGGCGAATACTATCGAGCTGATCGAGGATTTCGTCTTCGTTGATCAGGGTGCGACCGCTCATCGGCACCCGGGGGCTGTCTAAAATCAGCTCTTCAATCTGGTTAAGCGCCTCTAAGACATCAAAGCGGCTATTTGCTGGCGGATATAAGCCAGCGTCACCGTCTAAAGGTATCTGGCTATTGCCTAGCGGCATTTGACCATTACCTAAAGGCAGTTGGCCATTACGCTGAGGATCGTTTAGGGGAGGGTTCTGCTGTAGCATCTCTCGATATCAAGCGCAACATGCGCAGGGACAAAGTGGCTGATAGGCC
>JBCBZL010000080.1:0-15830 GCA_039815385.1 Cyanobacteria bacterium P01_A01_bin.114 | reverse complement strand
TTGAGTAACAGCGTCGTTGGATGGATAATCAGTTTTATCATGCGAGTCACACTGTGGGCTGGTTTTCTTGAATAGCCCGAATTTACTACGGTGTGACTCTTTCCTCACTATTTCCTCGTTTTTGCCAGTGTCCAGTATGGAGAAATTTCTGAGGAAGGCGTCGGTTGTTTTCAAAGGCCAGGTCAAAAACCATTCATCGCGTGAGCTGTGGGTGGTCAGAATTTTTAGGACGATTACCAGAAAGCTGAGCCAGGATAGTCTTCAAAGTTTGTTGACAGCCGATTGTGGCGAGCAAGCGCAAATCGTTAAAGATACCCCCATCGTCCAGAGGGGAGTTGAACTGTTTTGAAAGTCATAATGCTGTGGGAGATATGTAATATTTCGTTTGCAGACTGATACAACTGTTAATAAAAGTCCCTATACCTATCGGTAGAGTCCGGTTATGGAAACCCTCAAACAGTCCCTTGCCCGCTATGCGAACAGAACGTCACATTTATCAACCAGGCTGGTAATCTTTGCATCCCTTGCATGGCCCGCAGGGATTAATCGCACAGCGCAGCAGCTCTGACCGGGCATTGTGCTTACAAGTAACGTCGCCGAGTACCCAGCGGCCCTCCAGCAGACTTTTGTCAGCTGAGGCATGTACCGCTTGTACTTCTAAGACAATTTGATGAAGCTGATATTTCCCTGACGTTAGACAGTAGCGATGTCGACGCTCTAAAACGACGTAGGTCTGACCATTAACCTCTAGATAAGCCCCCGGCTGCGGCTGCCAGTCTAGATAAAAATGCCCCAGCGTAGACCGGGGCTGACTTAAAATGACTTCTGTTGGCAGGGAATTAGACGACATAGGAAATCAACACAGGCTTAGAAACCCGGTTTCTGGCCAGGTGTGTCCTAAAAGCTTCGGGTGATCCGAGAAACCGGGTTTCTAAAGTCCTAAACCGCTGCGGCCTGACGTTCTTTCGCTTCCTTAATTACCTCTTCTGCCACGTTGTTCGGGCAAGGTGCGTAGTGAGAAAAGGACATCGAAAACTGGCCCCGACCAGAGGTCATGGTACGCAGGTCGCCGATGTAGCCAAACATTTCACTCAGGGGCACGTCCGCCTTGATGCGGGCACCGGTGGGGCCGTTTTCTTGAGATTTGATCATGCCGCGACGACGGTTTAGGTCGCCAATGACGTCGCCCATGTAGTCGTCTGGGGTAAACGCATCCACATTCATGATCGGCTCAAGCAGCTGGGGCTTTGCCTTGGGGAAAGACTGCCGGTAGGCAGATTTGGCAGCAATTTCGAATGCGATCGCAGACGAGTCAACCGGGTGATAGGCCCCGTCAGTCAGAGTGACCTTAAAGTCAACCACCGGGAACCCAGCCAGGGTGCCTTTCTCGATGCTGGTTGCAAACCCCTTTTGCACAGCAGGCCAAAATTCTCGAGGGACGTTACCGCCGGTTACCTTAGACTCAAACTCGAAACCACTGCCCGGCTCGCCCGGCTCAATGACATAGTCGATCTTGCCATACTGACCTGAACCACCTGACTGCTTCTTGTGGGTGTAGCTATCTTCCAGACGCTTGGTAATCGCCTCGCGATAGGCGACCTGGGGCTTACCCACCTCGACCTCAACCCCGTGGGTACGCTTGAGGATGTCTACCTTAATCTCCAGGTGCAGTTCTCCCATCCCTTTTAGGATGACTTCGCCGCTTTCCTCATCGGTCATCACCTGGAAGGACGGATCTTCCTGCACCATCTTGGTGAGCGCCATCCCCATCTTCTCTGAACCGCCTTTTTGCTTAGGCTGCACTGCCAGTGAAATCACCGGATCGGGGAAGACCATCGGCTCAAGGGTAGCTGGCTGCTTTGGATCGCAGAGGGTGTGCCCCGTCTGCACATTCTTCATCCCAACGATGGCGACGATATCACCCGCCTGGGCTTCAGTCAGCTCCTCGCGAGAGTCAGCGTGCATCTCAACCAGGCGACCGATACGCTCGGTCTTACCCGTCGCCGTGTTGAGGACGGTGTCTCCCTTGCTAATTTTGCCAGAGTAGAGACGGGTGAAGGTCAGTGCCCCAAACCGGTCATCCATAATCTTGAACGCCAGCGCCCGCAGCGGCGCATCCGGGTCAACGATGGCATATTCACCGGTTTCGTTACCCTCCAGGTCAACCTCAGGCTGAGGTTTCACCTCCATGGGGTTGGGCAGATAGTCAACCACTGCATCCAACACCAGCTGTACGCCTTTATTCTTAAACGAAGAACCGCAGTAGGTTGGGAAGAAAACCAGTTCGCGAGTGCCTTTGCGGATACACCGCTTAAGGGTATCGATGTCGATTTCTTCGCCTTCGAGGTACTTTTCCATCACCTCGTCGTCTTGCTCAACGGCCATTTCGACCAGCATTTCGCGATAGGTCTCGACGTCGTCTGCCATATCAGCAGGCACGTCTTTGAGCTCATAGTTCATCGGGTCGCCAGAGTCATCCCAAATCCAGGCTTTGCGGGTAAGCAGGTCAATCACTCCAACAAAGTCTTCCTCGGTACCAATAGGCAGCACCATAACCAGCGGCTTAGCCGCCAGCACTTCATCAACCTGCTTGACGACCCGATAAAAATCAGCCCCCATCCGGTCAAGCTTGTTGACATAGATAATCCGCGCGACCTTAGACTCGTTAGCGTAGCGCCAGTTGGTCTCAGACTGAGGCTCTACCCCGCCTGAGCCACAGAAGACGCCCACACCGCCGTCGAGCACCTTGAGAGAGCGATACACCTCAATGGTGAAGTCAACGTGACCGGGCGTGTCAATAATATTGAGCTGATGGTCTTTCCAAAAGCAGGAGGTGGCAGCAGACTGAATCGTGATCCCACGCTCTTGCTCCTGCTCCATGAAGTCGGTGGTTGCAGCCCCTTCATGCACTTCACCGATTTTGTGGATCTTACCGGTTAACTTCAAGATTCTTTCGGTTGTGGTAGTCTTGCCAGCATCTACGTGGGCGAAGATACCTATGTTGCGATAAAGAGTGAGGTCTTTCATGTCTGCTCTATAGAGTAGTATTAAGGGCTACAAACCGCTGGTGACCACCTGTCAGTGAAACTCAGAGGGAGTCAATTATACCTTTTCAGCCAGCCTAGAAAGCGACCCAAGCGGTTGGGACGCTTTAATTTAAAGTCTGTTTGTACGCATGGCAATAAGGCCAACTGTAAAATATCTTAATCTAAAGGTGGATAAACGTGAAAGTGGTTTAAAGTCCGCAACAGGGTGTGGATAACCGTCTGGGCATGATTACGGGCTGTCTGTGGCCTGCTCTAGCACGCTTTCATCAGAACACAGGCAGTCGTCTACACGGGTCAGAAAGGCGTCCAGATAGTCGGCAAATCGATCGCTACTCATGTACATCGCGTCGATGGTACAGCTGCCGCAGCCTGCTCCGCTTTCCTGTATCATGCGCTCCATCACCAAAGACGACACCCCTGGCCAGGGCAGGTGCCCCATGGGCGCAGATGCTTCATAGGTAATATCCGTATCCAGCCGCCACAGGGTACCGGCCAGCGTCAAGCCTAAGTTTTCTTCGGGCAGAGGGGTCTGACGCCGCCAGCCGACCTGCTGCCCCAGCTGCTCTGCCCGCTGCTGGGGCTCAACGGCGGCCAAAGACTGCCAGAGTCTTGCCTGGGTCTTGAAGCCAAACTGCCCGTCGCTGTGCTGCGACCACAGGGCATCCATGATTTGAATGTCCCCGCAGGACAGCGCCGTGATGCCGTCTGGCTCAATGCCGGGATATAAGTAGTCATAGTTAGATATCAGCCGCATCAGAATCGAGCGGGTTTCTAGATCGGCAGCCTGCCACGACTGCTCAGCCAGCAGGGTTTGCAAGCGGCTGTAGTCGATCCGAGCCGCTGTGCTAGCTTCTGTTTCTGGGCTCAAGTGATCAAACATCAAACTGGCTACGACCGATTGAAATACCTGCCGCATCGGATCGGTTTCGTCCAGATAGTCAGCTTGTAGCTTCACGATGTGTGCGCCGTCGGGGGTAGGCAGCACGACAACATCAGCCAGGGGTGTGGGGACGGCTGCGATCGCACCCTGCCCTGCCACCGTAGTCACCTGCCCTGAGCTAGCCGCCGCCCGATCGAGCCAATCTCTCAGGGCACGGCCCTCAGGGTTACGCCAAACCTCAATACTGATGTGGGGAGGCATTTCGGTTTTGTCAGGCTGCCCTTGATAACGTCCCCCCCACGGTAAATAATCGGCGTCTTGCCAAAGGTCCAGGCTAAGCTGTAGCTCATCTTCTGGGTCAATAGAGCTGTAGGCCGTTGCGCTATCTGAGCGATAGCCTTCAGGATAAATAAAGCGAAACCCAAACGTGCGATCTAGATAAATGTTATAGCGGCTTGGCGAGGCCGTATCTGTGGGCGGTACCGATGGGGCCGGCGGGGTCTGTGATGAGGCAAAGACAGCAGAAATATCCACTCGACCATCCGCAACGCCACCCAGCATCACGCTGGATAGTAAGCCAGCCAACCAAAAATTTCGCATCGAAATCAGCATAAAAAGTATCTACATCCTTCACTATCGCAGAGCCAGAGTACTCAAGGGAATGCGCCTATGACAGTCGATTTACCCTGCTACCTGAGGTGTGGGCTGCAACTACTGGCCCAAATATTGGACCAGTAGCAGATAGATTTCATCAGAGATAATTCAGTCCAGAGGGGGGTGTTCAAATTAACCCTAATGCAGAAAGCCCTTGTCCTGGCTGTCCTGGCAGGCAAGAATTTGATGGCGGATGGTTGTTTCACGATTTACTTAGGCCGCAACTTGGTGGTCAGCTCTGGGCGGCGCTAGACTAGGTTACTGGACTGCTCACTGGTGCTTGTAATCCATGACCCTGATCACGCTCCGCTCCATAAAAAAGGATTTTGGCATCAAAGAAATCCTTAAAGAGGCTAGCCTGAGCATCGAAGCAGGCGAAAAGGTCGGCCTGATTGGTACCAATGGGTCGGGCAAGTCAACCCTACTCAAAATGATGGCGGGTTTAGAGCCCATCGACAGCGGCGAGATCTGGACCAACTCAGGGGCTAATATCATCTATCTGCCCCAGCAGCCCGACCTTGACGATGATCGCACCGTGCTCGAGCAGATTTTTGCCGACAGCGGCGAAAAGATGGCCCTGATTCGAGAATATGAGGAAATTTCCAGCCACCTCGACCGGGGTGAAGGCAATCTAGACCAGCAGATGGCGCGCCTCTCGACGGTCTCAGAAAAAATCAACGCAGCCGGGGCTTGGGATCTCGAAACCAATGCGAAGGTTGTCCTCAGCAAGCTAGGTATTCAAGACTTTGACGCAAAGATCGGCACTCTCTCGGGCGGCTACCGCAAACGCATTGCCATTGCCACCGCTCTGCTGGCCGAGCCTGACCTGCTGCTAATGGATGAGCCCACCAACCACCTTGATGCCCTCTCGGTTGAATGGTTGCAAAGCTATCTCAAAAGATTCCAAGGGGCGCTATTTCTGATTACCCACGATCGCTACTTTCTGGATCGGGTCACCCACCGCATCGTCGAGATTGATCGGGCCGATCTGTATACCTATGCGGGCAACTATGCCTACTACCTGGGCAAAAAAGCCGAAGCAGAGGAAGCTGAAGTCAGCAGCCAAAAAAAACATGCTGGGGTGCTGCGCCGCGAGCTTAAGTGGCTGATGCGCGGAGCCAAAGCCCGCAGCACTAAGCAAAAGGCCAGAATCGATCGGATTCGCGATATGCAGGCCCAGCAATTTAAGGCAGCCAATGGCAAAGTGAGCATTTCCACAGTGGGTCGCCGCATTGGCAAAAAAGTAATCGAGTTAGAAAACGTCACTAAAGCCTACGACAGTCGCACCTTTATCAAAGACTTTACTCACCTGTTCAGTCCCGAAGACCGCATTGGCATCATCGGCCCCAACGGCGCGGGTAAATCGACTCTGATGAATATCATCACCGGGCGAGAAACTCCCGACAGTGGCAAGGTAGACATTGGCGCTACGATCCACATCGGCTACTTTGACCAATACTCGGAAGACGTGTCAATCAATGAAGACCAGCGCGTCATTGATTACTTAAAAGGGGTGGCGGAGCTAGTCAAAACCTCAGACGGCAGCATTATCACCGCCTCGCAAATGTTAGAGCGGTTTCTGTTCCCACCTAATCAGCAATATGCCCCCATTCACAAACTCTCAGGGGGGGAAAAGCGACGACTGTTTTTACTACGCGTGCTGATCGGGGCACCCAACGTGCTGATTTTAGACGAGCCCACCAACGATCTCGATGTCCAAACCCTAGGGGTGCTTGAAGATTATCTAGAGGATTTTAACGGATGCGTGCTGGTGGTCTCCCACGATCGCTACTTTCTAGATCGGGTCGTCGATAGTGTCTTTTCCTTCGAAGGAGAAGGCGTTTTGCGAGAATATCCTGGTAACTACTCGATTTACCTGGAAAAGAAAGAAGCTGAGAAGGCGGCAGCAGCGGTAGAGAAGGACGCAGAGATGCGGGGGCGCGGAGACACGGGAACCGCAGGGGCGAAGGCGACTTCGCCCAATGCCAATAGATTTACATCCCAGGCTTCTACTAAACCCCAAAAACTGTCATATAAGGAAAAACGTGAGTATGAAGCGCTCGAAACTAAAATTCCCAGCCTAGAAGCTGAAAAAGCAGCCCTCGAAAAACAGCTCTATGACAACCCGCCTGACGACTACAGCGAGATGCAGACCCTCTCACAGCAGCTAGCCGACCTGGGTGAAACCATTGAGACCTCAACCGAACGATGGATGGAGTTGGCAGAACGGGCAGAGTAGTAAGCGCTGCTGCTAAACATGGGAAATGCCCTGGCAATATATGACTGAACCCCTGGCTGGCCACTATCACATCATCGAACCGCTGAGTCAGGGCGGTTTTGGTCAGACTTTTTTGGCCCGAGATCATCACCTGCCAGGGCAGCCCCTCTGTGTGATCAAGCAGCTCAAACCCTTTTACCAAGATGCTCAGACCCTAGAAACGGCCAAGCGTCTGTTTGATCTAGAGGCCGAAACCCTCTATCGCCTTGGCAATCACGACCAAATTCCCCGCTTACTTGCTCACTTTGAGCAGGCTGGTGAGTTTTACTTGGTTCAAGACTATATTGAAGGCCCTTCTCTAGAGACCGATATTGAAGATCATCCCTTTACCGAAGCCGCAGCCTTTTCACTGCTTCAAGATTTGCTGACGGTGCTTGCCTTTGTCCACGACCAGGGCGTCATCCATCGAGATATCAAGCCCGCCAACCTATTGCGCCGTCAGGCTGACGACAAGATCGTCTTGATCGACTTTGGCGCGGTCAAAAACCTGCGTAAACCGGTCAATCCCTTTACCGTTGCCATCGGCTCGTCTGGCTATATGGCCCCCGAGCAACAAGCCTCGCGACCGTGTTTTGCCAGCGACCTTTACGCCACTGGCATAGTTGCCCTCACCGCCCTCACCGGGCTCCCCCCTAAAGACTTCCAGCTGCCTACCCATGCAGAAATCACCTGCCAGGGGCTGGGTCTAAGCCTGACTCCCCCGCTGGCCCAGTTTATCGACACCCTTGTCCACTCTGACCATCGCCATCGCTACCCCACCGCCCAGACTGCGCTTGCCCATCTGCCGAATCGCACGGCTACCATTGTTAACCCTGCGACAACAATTCCTCACAATTTTACTCTGCCCCCTCATTCTGCTGAGGCGGCACCAGGGCAGGCACAGGGACGGGCATCAGGTCGGTCATCAGGGCAACCTCAAGGGATTGCCCCTGCCGGGCCCGGATTGGCCGATAACGGTATCCCAGGGCAACCACAAGGGATTGCCCCTACGGTCTACCAGAATCCCCTCTCTCCCTCTCTCCCTCTCTCCCCCTCTCCCCCTCTTTCCCAACAATCTTTCCGCAACCGCCAGGCCCTGCTCAACAAAGTCAAGCGCTTCTGGATCCAGGGGGTCTTGGAAAATTCACTGCATGGTCAGGTGTTGCTGACGCTGGGAATGGAGGAGAGACCGGGTGCGATCGCACCTCCCTGGAATATCACCTGGGCAACCGACGGACAGCCCACCCGCCTCTTGCCAGAAGACACTAGCATCATCGATATCTTTGATCAAATCGGCGAAGGCCGCACGCTGCTAATCTTAGGTGAGCCGGGCTCAGGTAAAACCACCACGATGCTGCTGTTAGCCCGTGAGCTACTTCTGAGGACAGAACAGAACATCCGTATTCCAGTTGTCTTTAACCTCTCATCCTGGCAAGGAGAATCTATTGCAGACTGGCTGATTGCCGAACTCAACAGCAAATATCAGGTTCCCAAATCCGTCGGGCAGATCTGGGTTAATGAGCAACAGCTCTCGCTCTTACTCGACGGCTTAGATGAGGTACAACAGCAGCGTCGTAGTGACTGCATCGTTGCCTTAAACATGTTTTATCAAGACTATGCCCCGGAGATGGTCGTGTGCAGCCGACTCCAAGACTATGAAGCCTTACCTGAAAAACTGAACTTCCAAAGTGCGCTCTATTTGAGGCCCCTGAGCGAACCCCAAATCTGGAGATATGTGAACCGTGTCAACAGCGGTCTAACCGGCCTAAAAACTTTGTTTGAGAATGAGGCCCAGCTACAAGACAACGCCACATCGTTGCTTTCGTTAGCTCGCTCTCCTCTCATGCTCAACATTATGGTGCTGGCCTACCAGGGGATCAGCCCAGACGAAATCCCCAGGCTCAACCGCACCCAAGACTATCGCAAACAGCTGTTTGATGCCTATATTGACCGTATGTTTCAACGACGGCTGATCCAAAAGTCGTCTTACTCAAAGCAACAAACTATTGACTGGTTGCACCATTTGTCTAAGCGCCTGAGCCAGACCTCTCAAACCGTATTCATGATCGAGCGATTACAGCCTGACTGGCTAGCCGATGGACTTCCCCAGTGGGGATATCGGCTGGGGGTATGGCTGAGCTTCTTCATTATTGCCGCTGCCATTGGGGCACAGGTGATGGTGTGGGATCGGCTGCTTCTGGCACTGCTAATCGGCAGCGTGATTTGTAGCCGCATCTTTGGGGTCAGTCACATCACCCCGGCTGAGACCCTGCGCTGGTCGTGGCGAAAAGCCCGTAACAATCTATTGCTGGGGCTGACGGTCGGGCCAGCGATTGGCTGGCTGCTAAAAGTCGGGTTTGGGTCTATCTTCGGCAGTGCAAAATGTGTGGTGCTAGGGCCATGCTTGGCAGAGTTTAGCATCATTGGGCTGGCGTTTGGGGCTGTGCTGGGGCTCACCTTTGGGCTGATTCGTGGGCTGAGCGGTACCCGCGTTGCAACCGCTAGTTGGCCCAATCAAGGCATCTGGCAATCCGCTAGAAATGCCGTTTTATTTGCGCTGGTCGCGACAGTGACGCTGGCAATTCCGGGGGGGCTGATTGGGAATACTAAAGCCACGTTTTGGGCTGCTTCTGGGCTAGCGTTTGGCTTTGCTGCGGGGGGCGGTGAGGCGGTGGTCAAACATGGTGTTTTACGGCTGATGTTATACTTCAGCGGCAAAACCCCCTGGAACTATGCCCGATTTCTAGACTATGCTGCCGAACGCATCTTTTTGCAAAAAGTCGGCGGCGGCTATATTTTTGTCCATCGGCTGTTATTAGAACATTTTGCAGCGATAGACGGACAACCGTAATAACGGGTAATACCAAATCCGAATGCGGTACCCCGATTCAACATTGCAGCCTACTAGGGGCGTAAAATTTTACGCCCTTCGGTATCGGGTATCGCTAAAATCTGCGCCATCGTTCTTAAAATCTGCGCCATTGCTCTTAGCCTTTCCTGATTTGGGAGCGCTCAATCGTATGGGTGTTTATTAACCCAATCCTAATCAGGCAGTGTGTTTATGCTAGCGGGGCTAAAACGGCGCTATGGAAGACTCAAAATTCGATTGAGGGAAGCCCATGGCCATTTTCAACACAGCGTAAAAGCTTTCCAGGTATTTGAAAATTGGCACACGTATCTCCAACTATTTGGCCGCAAAGATAGCGGTGAAACCGTCTTGCGTACTCGCTCAGGGCTACGAATTGCGGTTCGACATAATCTTTATGACGTGCTGATTGTCCGGGAACAGTATATTGACCGCTTCTACCTACGACATTTTGCTTCTGTGGATGAAAAGCCGTTAGAGGATCATAAACCAACCATTGTCGATGTGGGCAGCTACATTGGGGACTTTGTTTTGTACTGCGCTCATCAGCTAGGGGCGCGGGTGATTGCCTATGAGCCCATCGCTGAAAACTTTGAAATGCTAGAGCGCAACATCACACTAAACCCAGCCATCGCCGAACAAATTACGACGGTACACAAGGGTATTGCTAATGCTGATCAAGTGGTATCTAACGTACAGGTGATGGGGCGTGAGATCCATGCATCGTCCTACTACTATGCAGATGATCCCATCGCTGAGAAGCGAACCATTCCATGTGATACCCTGGCAGATGTGTTGACATTAAACAAGCTTGAGCGGATTGATCTACTCAAAGTAGACTGTGAAGGTGGAGAATACGACATCTTTTCAGAGATGGCTCAAGATGTATACGACCGGATTGGTACGTTGGTCTTTGAATGGCACAAGGTACCTGACTGGCAAACCAAGTTCAAAAGAGTGATTGAGCGTCTAGAAAGTGCAGGGTTTACGCTTGAACACCGAGGACAGTTGGTTTACGGATTTCGAGCATAGTCAGGAATCAAAATTTAACAAGTTCTCAATTTTGAGTTTTAAGTTAGGAGCACAGCTTAAAACTCAGAGCTTAGACCTACTTTATTCTGTAGATATCCGGTTTACGTCGAGGTATTTGACGATCGTTGGGCACTGCTGAGAGAACCTATGCCGCCAAACCGCATTCTGTCGTAGACTGACTGAGTGGGGGCTAACCAAACCCGCCCGGTGCCGCGAAAAGTTTGCAACAGCCCTTCACCGCTGCTGAGACTGCCCATCAGGCCTTTAGACGACCGCTCAACACTAAAGTCGATCTGACCGCTGCGCATCAGGGCAAAATTGCCATCCACCTTGAGGGTCTCGTTATTGAGTTGGATGCACCGCACCTCATCCGCTGGCACTGGTAATTCAAACACACAGATGCCCGATCCTTGAATCTTGGTTTGAAAAAAGCCTTCTCCTCCAAACAAAGCTGAGGAGACATTTTTCTGGGCAGCAATTCCGGTTTTGACAGTCCCTTCCCCGCAGTAAAAAAGGCCTTTGTCAGCCACCAGCGTCTCGTTGTTGAGCTGATAGACCATAAAGTCGCCAAACGAGGGCTCTAGATAAATCTCCCCGGTGCCGCGATATCTAGGCATAAAGGCCGTTTCAGCCGTGAGCATTTTTTTGAGCATCGCTTTTCCCAAGCCGCCCACCCCACCAACTGGATTGTCTAACTCTAGGTGACCCCGCATATAGTGCAACGTACCTGCTTCAGCGATGGCTTCGCTTTGATCGAGGGTGACTCTGATTTGCTTGAGTCTCAGCCCGGTTTGATTCGCATAGTAAACGCTTTGGGCGGTGCCAGGGTCATTACTACCTGCCAGGGTTCTATAAGCCAGAATATCAACCTTAAAGCCCTGATTAGCAGCTGTTCCAATGATCACAAGTTTGCTGGCAGGCTTCGCAACATCGGTATGTTTTGATGACGGTGTAGCAGTCATAGTGTAATCCCCTCTTTGACTCAATTTGATACACTATCGGTTGAGTATCTATTCAGTACACTAAGGGTACCCGGTTTAGAAGGCATTTTACGAAATACCATAGCTGGTTTCACCCTTGACCTACCGCTTTGAGGTTAGGATGATACGACTTTTCGAATATTTTTCGCTACAAACTATACAGGTTGGCATCGGGGTTTTGCTTGGGGTGATCTATAGCTTGCCCATAGATAGCAGCTTGCCCATAGATAGCAACCCCGTCAATATATTGCCCCTAGGAGACTCTATTACCCAGGGCAGCTACCGCCAAGACAGCTATCGGCGACCCCTATGGCATCTGTTGCAGCAACAGGGATATACGGTCAATTTTGTCGGGTCTTTAGAGACTAACTCTGGGGGAGCCTCACCTAACCCAGACTTTGATCTAGATCACGAGGGTCGCTGGGGCTGGCGTGTTGATGAGATTCTCAACGGACGGGCAGGGCAGGGTAGGCTAACCGACTGGCTCCAGACATATACGCCTGATATTGCCTTGATCCACTTAGGCACAAATGATATTGTCCACCCCAACAGCCTTGAAAGCACCCTGGATGAGCTAGGTCAGGTGATTGACGTGCTGAGAGCCGACAATCCTAATGTCACTATTTTATTGGCGCAGCTCATCCCCAGTCGCTACCCTGATGTCAATCAACGTATCCAAGCGCTCAATGCCCAGATGGTCAACCTGGCGACGGGTAAGACTCAGCCTAGCTCACCGGTGCAGGTGGTTGATCACCACAGCGGTTTCGACAATACAACAGATACTTATGATGGCGTACACCCCAACCAGAGCGGCATTACCAAAATGGCTCAGGTTTGGGCTGAGGCACTCTCTCCGTTTCTCAATCAGCAGTCGCCATAGCTGTGCTAAAACAGCATGAATGTATCTGACAATCAGACGGGGCAATCATGCTTAGACGGTGCAAAACCAAGAAATGGGTGCTCGCGGTGTTAACGTTCGCGGCACTTGTGTATCTAAACAATGCGTCTTTTTTGGCGGCTCCGATTGGGCCTGGGCCAGTCCTTGTTGCGCATCGGGCCTTGAGTCAAGATTTTGAGCGAGAAGGGCTCAACAACGAAACCTGCACAGCCTCACGCATGATTCCGGTGGCCCATGAGTACCTTGAGAACACGATTCCGGCGATGGATGCCGCCTTTGCCTACGGGGCTGACGTTGTAGAGTTTGATGTCCATAGAACCACTGACAAACGGTTTGCCGTCTTTCATGATTGGACGCTCGACTGCCGAACAGAAGGCACTGGCGTCACCCGAGAGCATTCGCTTGATGACTTACAGAAACTCGATGTCGGCTACGGTTACACCGCTGATGGGGGCAAATCGTGGCCTTTCAGAGGTAAAGGGGTCGGCATGACGCCTTCGCTTGATGCGGTGCTGACAACCTTCCCTGAGCGAGATTTTCTCATAGATGTGAAAAGCAATGATGCAGAAGAAGGCGCACTCCTCGCCGATCGCCTGACTGCGCTGTCGGCGGAGCATAAAGGACAGCTGATGGTTCACGGGGGAACACAGCCAGTTGGCTTAATCCGAGAGCGTCTGCCCCAGATTCAAACGATTACGCGCCCTCGGCTTAAGCGATGCCTCACTCGATATTTTCTGTTGGGCTGGTCTGGACGGGTGCCGTCTAGCTGCGATCGCAGCCTCCTAATGGTGCCAGTAAACATCGCCCCTTGGCTCTGGGGATGGCCGAATCGGTTTCTCCAGCGTATGAAAGCAGTTAATACCCAGGTTTTGTTGATTGGCGATTATAACGGTGAAAGCTTTTCCCAAGGGTTTGACGACCCTGAGCGCCTAAAGGAGCTGCCCTCAGACTACTCGGGCGGCATCTGGACCAACCGAGTTGACCTGATTGGCCCGGCTGTTGAGAGATTGAGATAATTTAAGCACGCCCAAATTCTCACAGCTGGGCTAACCAGACCAGTCACACAAATGCGTTAATTGTGCGAGTCATCCAGTGGGATTGAGATAGACTGATGGTGGGCATTATTCAGTCAGCCCACGCACCCAGTCTAAGCGTTTCCGCCTGCCATGATTTATCCGCTGCAAGATAAATACATTGACCTGCTAACAGATTTTGGCTTCAAGCGCGTCTTTGGCACTGAGCCAAACAAAGCCCTCCTGATGGATTTTTTGAATACCCACAGCCTAAAGTATTACCGCGATATGCATAGCATCGCAGAAACTTTGCGGCAGGAAAGCATAAAACAAGGCATAGAACAAGGCATAGAACAAGGCATAGAACAAGGCATAGAACAGGTTGCTAGACAGATGAAAGCGGCAGGCCTGTCTTCGCAAGAGATTATCAAGTATACCGGTTTGAGTATTGACGAGATTGATGCGCTCTAGCTCAGCTAGTAGTCGGCTCACTGATCGGCTGAATATGCTCAATCGCAACGAACAGGGCCTCTAATATAGCTTCATAACTGGCATCGAGAGACCGCTCAAGCGTCATTAATTAACTTAACCAAACGGTACCCTTTATTCTATGGTTGATCTAACCTTTGCGACGGCTTGTCAACTGGCTCAGATGATTCGAGATCGCGCTGCCTCCTCAGCCGAAATCCTCGAAGCCCATCTTACGAAAATTGCCAACCACAATCCAAACCTAAACGCTATTTGTACACTGGACGAAGAGAATGCCCGTGCGCGAGCCAAACAGGCCGATGAGGCGCTGGCTAATGGCGAAATCTGGGGCCTTTTGCATGGAGTCCCAATTACGATCAAAGATATCTTTGAAACAGAAGGGATGCGCACGACAGCCGGGTATATCCCCCTCAAGGGCTACGTTCCCGAGCAAGATGCAACGGTCGTGGCGAGACTGCGGGCAGCAGGGGCTATTATCTTAGGAAAAACAAACCTGGCAGAGTTGGCAGGCGATTTTCAAAGCACCAATGCTTTGTTTCCACGCGTCAACAACCCCTGGCATCTGGATTACACACCGGGCGGTAGCTCAGGCGGCAGTGCGGCGGCGGTCGCGGCGGGGCTATCCCCCTTGGATTTGGGCAACGATATTGCTGGGTCTGTGCGCCAACCCGCTCACTTTTGCGGGGTATACGGGCTTAAACCTACTGACCAACGCATCTCAACAGCAGGCATAATTCCCGAAGTGCCAGGAATGCCGCACTGTCTTCGGCAAATGATGACCGTCGGGTGTTTTGCAAGATCGCTCGAAGACATTCAGCTTTGCTTTTCGCTGATTGCTGGCGCAGATAGCCGTCGCCCAGCGGTGCCACCTGTGCCAGTTGATGCGCCACCTAACAAGCCCTGGCAAGATCTTAGAATTGCCTGGATCGATGAATGGTCGGCGGTTCCGGTCGCAGCAGACATTCGCCATGCCATGCACAAGGTTGCTCAAACCTTGACCCAGGCTGGTGCTAGCGTGGAACATTGGCAGCCTGACGCTTTCGACCTGTCTGCAATTTTGAACCTGTATACAAGAGTCGCTGCCTACATCAACGTCTATGCTCAGCCCATCAATCGCCACACCATCAAGCGCGCTGTGAGACAAATCTTTCGCACGGCAACTCAGGGAGACCCTGCACTGCGTCAGCTGGGCAACTTTAGCCGAGTGCTTCCTGAACTGTTAAACCCTAGCTTAAAAGGCTATTTTGAAGCGCTGACCGAGCGCGATCGCGTTATCGCACAGCTAGACAAAGCCCTGGAGCCGTGGGATGTTTGGCTCACGCCAGTGGCCGCAACGCCTGCGTTTACCCATCGCCCTGCCTGGAGCGCCGTTGATGTGGATGGTAAAGCGTATCCCCATGCGATCGCAAACGGAGCCTACACCATGCCCTTTAACCTGAGCGGACATCCCGCTGTGGTGATTCCAATCGGGCAGACGCAGGCAGGGTTACCCATCGGGCTGCAGATAGTGGGGCAGCGATGGCAAGAGATGACGCTATTTGCGATCGCGCAGCAAGTTGACAAAATAGTGGGTAATTTTCAATCTCCGCCCGGTTAGGGGATCGCAAGAAAATAACATCCCGGCAGCCCTCACCCTAAATCCCTCTCCCAGTTTTGGGAGAGGGACTTTGAGCTAGACGAATCTCTTCGTAGTGAAGAAATTCAGAATGGATGA
>JBCBZL010000106.1:0-14346 GCA_039815385.1 Cyanobacteria bacterium P01_A01_bin.114 | reverse complement strand
GTCTCAATCGCAGCCAGTACTAGATGGCGAAGGAAATTTTCACCTGCGTACTTGCGAGCCCCCCGAGACGCCTGCAAAATTACAGGGCTGTCGGTTTCATCAGCAGCCTGCATAATTGCCAGAATCTGCTCCATATTATTAACGTTGTAGGCGGGAATGCCGTAGCCGTTCTCAGCCGCGTGATCCAGCATCAGCCGCATTGGTACGAGCGCCATAAAATCCTCCTAATTACTTTCGCCTTCTGGCAATTTTGAGTTTAAAGACCAGGTAGGTGTCCTATCTGTCAATATTAAGTCAAAATACCTACTTTATAACGAACTGTTTCGAAAACCTGATCCTTTACTTAAGAATACCAGGACGCCAGGACAAGTTATGTCAAGGCCCTTACCTTTCTCAGCAGGTAAGCTTTGATTGCGAAAAAATGGGTCGCCTGGGATTCGAACCCAGGACCAATCGGTTAAAAGCCGAGTGCTCTACCGCTGAGCTAGCAACCCGTCTCTACTTGCTGGTTAGCGATTGACTGGCTCTGAAAGATACAGAAATATGCCTAGCAACCGCACTAGCAAGCACAGTTAGTAACTCTAGCATATAACAGCATTGACTTTAGGCACGCCGATTTTTGATTGAACGTGCTCAACCCGCTTTTTCTAACCCACTTTCTCTAGATAGCGACTATCGATTAAAAACGCGCCGCGTTCGAACCGAACCCCCCAATATCCGCCTGGTTTTTGCTCGAGCACGGTGCCCTCTTCTCCCACCGTCACCAGATCTGGAGGGCGCAGCATCGGCATGGTTTCAGCCGTTTTGAGAAAAGGGGGAGCAGTGGCAATTCGGACGCGATCGCCCACGCTAAAAGGGGGGGTAGACATACTAAATCTCTAGTTTTGGGTTTTGATACCCAATCCGAATGAAGCACCCCTGATTCAAAATTTGAGTCTGCCAGGGGCGTAAAACTTTACGCCCTTCGGTATCGGGTATAGCTTATGGTACCTGCCAGGCCCGCTCATGATAGCTGTCTGGCTCGGCGTAGGGGTCTGCTAGAGGATGGGTATGACCGTGTAGATGTCCGTGGGAATGGGGTTCGTGAGCGTGATGGTGATGGCTATGATCCGCAACCTGATCGCGGGCGACCAGGCGAAACTTACACATTTCGCAGTTCATATTGACCTGGCCCAGCTGGGTTTCAATTTCACGCTGTCTCAAGATTTTGATCAGCTGGGGATGGATACCCATTTCGGGCAGGCAGCTGACGTCGATATCGGGATCTTGGGCCTGTTGCTCGGCGGTAATAGCGATAATTTTTTTGACCAGTACGCCGGTAAACATAAAGTATGGCAGCACGAGAATTCGCTTAGGGTGATAGAGTCTGGCCCGACGAAACCCCTCTTCTAAGCGAGGGTGTGTGATCCCGATAAAGCACAGCTCGACGGTGTGGTAGCCGCTGCCTTCCCAAAGGATACGGGCAACTTTATAGACATCGCCGTTGGCGTCTGGATCGCTGGCTCCTCGCCCCACAAACAGGAGGACGGTATCTTTGCGGGCAATCTGCTGAGGGTTGTGCTGGGGCTGATCGAGCTGGTCTAGGCGGGTGCGCCAAAGGTCGATTATTTCGGGGGTGATGCCGAAGTGGCGACCATAGTGAAAGGTGACTTGGGGGTGACGGGCGCGGGCACGATCTAACTCGTTGGTGACGTCAAATTTGTTGTGGCGCGCGGCAAACAGTAAGATAGGCAGCACCGATAGCTCGGTATAGCCCTTGGCGACGCACTGATCGACGCCGTCTTGGATGCTGGGGGTAGTTAGTTCTAAAAAGCAGGGCACTACCGGGCGTGAGGGGTCTGCCGCCTGGTAAGCGGCGGCAAAATCGAGCAGTCTTTGGCGACCTTGATGATCGCGGCTGCCGTGCCCCACCATCAGCACCGGTCGCTGCATGGGGAGCGACGGCAGACCAATTGTGGGTAAACCCTCAAAGGTTTGAATCGTGTCAGATAGCTGAATTACGGTCATGGTTAAGACTCCGTTCCTGTGCAACGCAGGAAGTAGAGTGAAAGGGTAGCGAGCAGGCATTCTGACTCCTGCTGGGGTGCTGCTATAGCAGCACCCCAGCAGTCACAGCTGCGGCACAGTGTCGGATTTTCACCGAACTTTCCCTGGCAGGCGACCGTTCACAAGTGCTTCGTGATCTTAGCTCACTCTTGCCGTTGCTGATTTGAAGGGTTAACCGGTGCAGTCGTAATTGAACGGTTTTTCATAGATTGATTCATGTTGGGGGTCAGCTATGCCCACGTTCTAGAAACCGTAAAATGCTGAGGATGGGCCGTTTATTTTGGATTTTGGATTTTGGATTTTGGGGTTGAGGCGCAGAAGACGACATGGCGACAGCGGGTCCGTCGAGAGCTTGAGGACGCAGAAACAGGGATTGGGTTAGGGGTCAACGTTGCGATCGCGCTCCTCATCCTGATCTCAGCCGCCATTTTTGTTGCTCAAACCTATCCTTTGCCGTCAGATGTGCAGACCGGGCTCAAGTCTTTAGACGGGTGCATCATCGGGCTTTTTTGCATTGAATACTTTATCCGAATTTGGTCAGCTGAATATCCGGTGCGATACTTTTTCAGCGTTTACGCCCTGGTTGATTTGCTAGCAATTTTACCCTTGCTGATCGGCTGGTTTGATATTCGCTATTTACGACTGATTCGCTGGTTTCGGATTCTCAAATTGGCCCGTTTTTTAGAAGAGGAACCGTGGTTGGGACAAGACGGCATTATTGTGGCGCGGATTGTCTTTACGCTTTTTGCCATTGTCTTTATTTATGCCGGGGCGATTTACCAGGTTGAGCATCCCACTGACCCAGCTGCCTTTAGTACGTTTTTAGACGCAGTTTATTTTGCGGTGGTGACCATGACCACTGTGGGATATGGGGACGTAACCCCTATTTCTGAAGCCGGTCGGACCCTAACGGTGATGATGATCTTAACCGGGATTGCTTTGATTCCTAGCCAAGTGGGTAGCTTGTTGCAAAATATCAATCGCATCAACGCCAAGGCTAAAGTAGCCTGCCCGACCTGCGGCCTCAGCCGTCATGAAGCGGATGCGCTGTTTTGTAAGCGATGTGGAACCAAGCTGCCGGAGCAAGCTATTAAGTAGGCGATCCCAATCATTGACCAGATACTGAGGCTCTTCTTCCGTCTCTCTATCTTGCATGCCCCTGAGGTTTAAAGCTGATGAAAGGCTTGCTCGACAAGACGCGTCGCCTTTTCATCCAGCTTAATCCAATCAATATTATTAAACTCTGGATCAAATAGGGTGGTGTCAGCTTCTAAGCGGATCTCTGGCTGGGTAGCGTCGTAGTTAGTACAGCACACCTGATAGCAAAGCTGCCACAGATCAATTTTGCGCTCTTGCCCATCTTTGCTGAGGCAGAGGGTATAGAGATGCTGGGGCTGGGGCAGCCGATCTAGCTGAGTTTGCAGCTGAGCATAGACAGCTGGGTCTGCGGCTTCCATCTGCTGCTGCAGCTGAGCGTATTGCTGCTGCTGCTGCTCGGAGGTACTTTCTGGCCAAATCATTTGGTCTTCATAGCGACCTTGCCATCGCGAGGCGTCCAACTGTTTGCGGATATTATCAATCACCCGAATCAGGGCAGGCTGCATTAACGTTTGAGCCTGCTGTCGAGCCAGGTCAGTTGCAAATTGGGGCATCACACACTTTAAGAAACTGGATAAGACCTCTATTTTGCCATGGTCACGTTGGCGAGGGGTTGTCTGGAATGCTGTCTAGCCCCGATGAAGTCACTCTTAGCAGCATCTATACAGGCTCATTGAGACCTGGCCCCCCGTGGGAAAGTTGACCTGCAACGGGGTTTATCGAAAGCTCCAGCAAGGGTTCCATCGGTAGCTAAACCTTGGCCACATCCAGAACCGTCGGTTGCCCTACCGTAAAAATTCAAGGGTTCAATCTGGATGTGGTTGATGACATTCTGATAAATCGCTTTTTTACCATCATGTTGACTAAGTTTTGTTGGCTTTTAAGTTTTGGCATGGCGACAACGTTGCTCGGTGATAGCCTGCTGTCAACCGCAGCCGCAGTTGAAGAAAATGCTGCATTAGACCCCGTTCAAATAGCCAGTGCACCCTCTCAGGTCATTGAAGTAAATGGCCAGGGCAACGCCACGATCACAGCTGACCAGGCCAGAGTCACGCTGGTCTTTTTAACCTCTGATCTAGATGAGCTATTTGCTGAGCTGATGGAAACCTATGAAGAGGCGGTTGCCTCTGGGGAAATCACCTCTATTTTGGGCAGTATCAACCTGTCTATAGACGATTTAGAAGAAATCACCGAAGCTGATTTGCAGCTTGTGATCGAGGCCCTAACGGCCTCAGGCATCGATCGCGAGGCCCTAGAGATCAATCTTGAACACGACGTTTGGGCAGCTGGCCCAGTCGCCAATATCAAGGGAGCCAGTGTTTCATTTCAGCTGCAAAAACCCACGGTTGAGACCTTGGAAAAACTGTCTGACAGTATCGACGCTGCGATCGCACACGAGCCCGACATTTTCTTGGTCGAGCGCCGTGCCCAATACAGCACTGAGCAGTGCGAATTGCTTGAACGGGATGCGTATGAATCAGCGGTGACTGACGCCCGCAAGCGCGCTGATGTGATTGCCGAGGCCCTGGGGGTCGAACTGGAAGAGGTGCCCTCAGTGGCAGAGCCCAGCAGTGACTATGGCTACTATCAACCCCAGTGTGAAGTAGGTGAGGTTGCAGACCCTGGGGCGATCGGCGGCTATAGCTACGACTTGTTCGAACTTCAGGCGTTTTCACCCCCTGAAATTTCGCTCACGCGGGCATTGCGAGTCACCTACTCTGTCCGTTAGGCTGGCGCACTAATCGACCCAACTCGCTTTATTACCAGACAGTGTCAGGCGTTGTCAGACATTATTCAGAATAGGACATCTAAAACAGTGGCACTTGTCAAGCCCTGTTCGTAGAGACAGGATGGCACGATAGCTGCGACAGCGTTACAGCAAACTGGTACATTGAAATCGTTGCTGAGCCTGAGCAGCATGCGTTTTTACCTTGTTTTTGCCTTGCTACCGGCGATTGCCGCTTTTACAACCGGCAGTATGACTATTTTTGCCTGGCAGCGTCGCGAGTTACCTGGGGCAAGGGTATTCAGCCTATTCTCCGGCAGCATTTTTATTTGGTCCTTTTTCGCCGTCTTTGAATACCTCAGCACAACGGCCAGCAGCCGTGCCCTGTTTGGAAAACTCGAATATTTTGGCATCATTCCCTTTCCCGTTTTTTGGCTGATATTTACGCTGCAATACACCCACAGCGACGGCTGGTTGGCCAAGCGTTATTTGGCCGCACTGTTCGTACTGCCCAGCGTGAGCTTTTCCTTAGCCATGACCGATCCCTGGCATGGCATGATCTGGCGCTCGACCACGTGGGTCGCTGAGCCCTATCCAAACCTCATCATTGAGCATGGCTGGTGGTTTAACCATGTGATGGTGCCCTACAGCTATTTGCTGACCCTGGGTGGGATTGGGGCTTTACTCAAATCTTTTGTGGGCAGTACTCACCTCTATCAGCGACAGGCTTTGAATTTGCTAATAGCCGCGCTGATATCGTTCATGTGCAATGTTGTTTACATTGTTTCCAATGTGACGCTCTATGGAATGGATCTGACCCCCATTGGGTTTGCGGTTAGCAGCATACTGCTACATCTAGGGCTGTTTCAAGGCAAGCTGTTTGAGGTATCGCCCCTGTCTTACCGCACGGTTTTTCTCAACAGTACTGAGTCGGTCATCATTCTCGATCTGAGGGGCAATGTTGTAGACCTCAACCCTAGCGCTCTCCGTGAAAGCGATCTCCCTCACGTGCTAGGGCTTCGATTAGAAGACGCTTTCCCACAGTATTACAAAATACTTCAACCGCTGTCTGCGCTCGAGGTAACGCAAACAGTAGAGCTCCGCCAGCAGCCCCCCGCTTTTAAGGAAATTAAAGTGCGATCGCTGCTGAGCCAGGGCAAGCGGCGAGTAGGATCGTTGATCATCATTCGTGATGTCACATTGGAGCGACAGCAGCAGGCACAGCTCGAGAAGTTTGCCTATTTTGATGGTTTGACCGGTTTGTTTAATCGACGACAGTTTGTGTCAAAAGCTGAGCAAGCCCTGCAATCTGAAACGCCAGCCAACTGGCCCATTGCTTTGCTATATATCGACCTCGATAAATTTAAGCCGATTAACGATACCTATGGGCATGAAGTGGGAGACGCCATTTTAGTCAGGGCCGCCAATCGGCTGAGATACAGCGTGAGACAGGGCGATATGACTGCACGCATGGGCGGAGATGAGTTCGTGGTGCTGTTACTCGAGGCCGATCGTACCGTGGCCTTAAGTACCCGTCGTCGAATTTTAGCGTCCTTGACCCAGCCGATTCGCGTCCGAGAGCTGACCCTTTATATCAGCGCCAGCATTGGGATTGCCTGCTGCTCTCAACCCGGTAGCTTACTCAGCGACCTGTTAAATCAGGCCGACCAGGATATGTATCGGACCAAACAGCAGGATATGCCTATAGTTGATTAAACCAAGCTGTGAGGGCAACGGCTAGCGCATCTGCCGCATCATCAGGCTTCGGGATTTTGTCTAGGTTAAGCTCACGGGCAACCGCCTCCTGAACAGCGACTTTATCAGCATTGCCATAGCCGGTGAGGGCCTGCTTGATTTGGGCCGGGGTAAATTCTACAAACGGCAGCTGGTGCTGGGCCAGCACCAGCATCACCACCCCGCGGGCTTGAGCAACCAAAATCGTATTGCCCATCCGGTAAAAAAATAACTTTTCAATGGAAACCGAGTCAGGCTGATAGGTTTTGATAACGCTGTGCAGGTCATCGTGGATGGTGCAGAGGCGAGAGCCCACCTCTGAGCCAGCCGGGGTTTGAATAATCCCAAAGTCGATCACCCCTAAGTCAGGTGTCAGGTCTCGAGCCGTAGCCGGATCATATTCGATAATGCCAAAGCCCAAGATGGCCAGACCCGGATCGAGGCCAAGGATGCGTTTACGCATAGATTCAGTAGAAACAGCGCAGATGTCGTCGTGCCCCAACCGGCCAACGATCGCTATGCAGCGTCAGGAAACTGTAACCCAAACGTCTGACCAAATGTTTTCTCAACTTTGTAACCTGAGTCAATTGACTCTAGCGGATCTTTGCGCAGGCGATGGCGTAGACAGAGGGCAATCACCTTTTGGATATCGTCTACCCTGACTTCGGTACGGCCTTCATAGGCAGCCAGAGCCTTAGCAGCTCGATTGCTGACGATATCTCCCCTAAGCCCATCAACGTCTAACTCTGAGCAAACCTCAGATATCTTGACCCGATACTCATGATCAATAGTCACCGTCTTCAGACGCTGCTGAGCACTGATAATCTTGTCTTGTAGCGCCTTTTGCTGAGCCTGGTGGCTGGCCAGATAGGCTTCAGGATTTTGATCAAACTTAGAGCGTTCTTCTACAATCTGCACCCGCTGCACCGGGTCTTTGACCGTTCGAATCTCGGCGTGCATGCCAAAGCGGTCGAGCAGCTGGGGGCGTAGCTCGCCTTCTTCGGGGTTACCGGAGCCGATTAAGACAAACTGAGCCGGATGACGAATGGAGATCCCCTCTCGTTCTACCGTATTCCACCCCGAAGCAGCAGAGTCAAGTAGGACATCAACCAGGTGATCGTCTAGCAAATTAACCTCATCGACATAAAGCAGACCTCGATTGGCTTTGGCGAGCAGCCCAGGTTCAAACGCCTTAACCCCTTCTGAGAGGGCTTTTTCAATATCAATAGTGCCGCAGACGCGGTCTTCGGTGGCCCCCAAAGGCAAATCAACCATGGGCACCTTTTTGTGGGTCGTGGAGATCTCATCTCCTAGCTCCTGAATCACATCAGGATCATCTGGGGCGCGATTGAAGGGATCCTCAGCGGCAATGTCAATTTCTGGCAATAAATCTGCCAGTGCCCGGATCGTCGTTGACTTACCTGTACCGCGGTCTCCCATAATCATGACCCCACCAATTTTGGGATCGATGACATTTAAGATCAGGGCCAGTTTCATATCCTCTTGACCGATGACCGCGGTAAAAGGAAAAACAGCTCGGCGGGTAGCAGCAGCAGTAGTCACAGGGTTTCTTGATTTTGATAATTGTAAATTGTCCGTCTTTTATTGTGCCATAGGTGGTTCCATGCAAGCACCTCACCCCAGCCCTCGAGTTCTGGGATGAGCGTCTTAAAGGAGCGTCTTAAAGTTATATGCGGCAATGCATATCTTCCCGAAAAAATCCCAATATTTGGGTAGCCTAGACTCGGGTTTACATAGGTTTAGGCTTGTGCCCCCTGAGATAGTTCACTAGCGTACGAGGTTTGAATGCGATGCAGCGGTTGAATAACTTGAGATTAGGCCAAAAGTTTACGCTGATGCTAATAACTGTCTTTTTTAGCGGCATTTTGGTAAGCGGGCTATCGCTGTCTCACTTGCTTAATCGCAGTACTCAAGCCGAGCTCACGGGCAAGGCACTGATGCTAATGGAAACGATGAACTCGGTGCGCAACTACACCAGTACCGAGGTCAAGCCGCAGCTAGCCGATCGCCTGGAGTCAGAGTTTTTACCTGAAACCATCCCGGCCTACTCGGCCCACACGGTCTTTGAAACGCTGCGGCAGTCACCAGCCTATTCCGATTTTTACTATAAGGAAGCCGTCCTAAACCCCACGAATCCACAAGATCAGGCCGATCCCTTTGAGTCCGATATTATTGCAGCGTTTCGTCAGCAGCAAAATCCCAAAGAGGTCAGCGGTTTTCGCCGCAGCCCAGGTGGCGATCTATATTACATTGCACGACCGATTAAAATTACCGAACAAAGTTGCTTAGAGTGCCATGGCGCAGTGTCCCAAGCCCCTCAGAGCATGCTCGATCGCTACGGTTCGAATAACGGGTTTGGCTGGCAGCTAGATGAAATTGTGGGGGCCCAGGTCATTTCAGTACCCGCAGCGCGAGTGCTTAAAAATGCACGCCAGTCGCTGATATTAATCTTGGGCACGTTCATTGTCATTTTTGCTGTCGCAACTTTCTTAGTAAATCTGTGGCTTAAGCGACATGTCGTGCGCCCAATTAACCGGATGGCAATGACGGCGGAGGCGGTCAGCATGGGGGATACTCAAGCCGAGTTTGTACAAACGTCTAAAGACGAGGTGGGTAAGCTGACCGAGTCATTTAATCGCATGCGGATGAGTTTGCAAATGGCCATGCAGCGGCTTGAGCGAAATCGCAGCAAACACAGCGGGCTGTCTTAAGAGGTCATCTTAAGAGGTCATCCCGACCCAAGACTTCGGCGTGAGGGGCTTCAACGGAGAGCTCAGCCAAACCGCTCAGGGCAAGCCACCCATCACCCGCTACCCACTATCCGTTACCCACTACCCATCACCCACTACCCACTACCCATCAACCTTTCATCTCTTGCCGAAATGCCTGTGCTTGTTTTGCATTCGGGATCTCGGCAGCTAGCTGTTGCACCAGGGCAGTGGGGGTTAGATGGGGATAGTCTTCTACGGTTTCGTCAAGGATGAGGTCGGCCATGGGCCCAATGCAGCGGGTCAGGGCCTGTCGGCAGCGATGCAAAAAATCTGGGCTGAGGGCGACTTCGTCAGGGGCAGTGGTGGTGTTATCGGATGACTGCAGGGCGGTGGATGCGCTGCTCAGGCGGTTGCCGGGGCTGCCCCCAGACAGAGAGGTGGGCAGCTGAATATGGTTGATAAAACTCTCAGCCTGATCGGCTTGGGAAATTTGGGTGGCGAGAATTTGGACGAGTTCCTGGGGGGTCGCTTGGGGGTGCTGTTCTAGCGTTTCTCGAATGACAATGTCAGCTATCGGGCCAATCCGGCGGCTCAATTCGGCGCGGCATTGCTGCATAAATTTAGGATCTTGCCCTGGTGAAATCGCGCTAGATGGGGGAGATTGAGGGCTTTTGATGGGGGTTAATTGGAGTGCCTGACGATCGTTAACCTGACTTGGAAAAGCTGCGACCAGTGAGGCGATCGTCTCTTGGGCTGACTGATAGCGCTCTCTGGGGACAGGCCGGGTAAGCTTTTCTAAAATCTGGAGAAAGGCTGGCTGGACAGTGATCTCAGTTTGCCAGCGCCATTCTAAAGAGTCGCGATCCATCAGGTCGCGAGGATGCTTACCTGTCATCAAAACGATAACGGTTACCCCAAGGGCATAAAGATCGCTACTCGGAAAGCACTTGCCCAGGCGCATTTGCTCGGGGGGAGAATAGCCGAATTTACCGGCGACGGTGGCAGACTGCTCAGTTGCATTGGATGCCTCATCGTCAAGCAGATCGGCAACGGCATTATTCACCAGGCCAAAGTCAATTAGCACCGGCATCTGCTGCTGCTTTGAGTACATTACGTTCTCGGGGGAGATGTCGCGATGCATGATGTTTAGACTGTGTAGATGATCAACCACCCGTAGCATTTGCATCAGCCAGGGAATCATTTCAGTTTCTGAAAATCGTTGGCCCTCTTGCTTTCGCTGCTGTAGCAGATTGAGATAGTTCACCCCATCGATATATTCGATCACAATGAAAAGACGTTGGGCCTGGGTAAAGCAGGCCAGAAACTTGGGGATTTGGGGATGATTGATTTGATAAAGCGTCTTGGCCTCGCGTTTGAACAAGTTAATCGCTTTTTGGAGCGCCTTACCGCTGTTTCTAACAGGCTTGAATTCTTTGAGGACACAGCATTCGTCAAATCGCTGGCTATCTTGAGCCAGGTAGGAAATGCCAAACCCCCCCTGCCCCAGTACTTTTTTGACGGTGTATCGACCGGCAACCTTGGTATCAACCGGTAGCGGAGCCTCTGAACTGTAGGGCAAGCCGCCTGAAGCCGGGGCTGATATAGCTGGGGTTGATATGGCTGGCTTGATAGCGGCTGGCTTAATAGCGGCTGGCTTAGAAACTGCCTTGGAGGCTGGCTGGGGGGGCTGGCTAATTTTGGGCACCGGGGCGGCCGTTGAAACGTGGTAAGCCGAAACTGACTCTTGAATATTTTTGAGATTGAGAGGGCCTGTGGGGGTGGCATGGAGGGTCAGTCGCGATCGCACCACATCATAGACAACCTGCGATAGGCAAATGCCCCCAGGCCGCGCCTGGGTTTGCAAACGGGCGGCGATATTAACCCCGTTGCCCATGACATCTGACTGACTAAAAAAGACATCTCCTAGATGCACCCCAATACGGTGCAATAGCAGCTCACTGGCCTGAGTATTCGCCTGAGCATTCGCCTGGGCGAGGGCATGAGCACGGGCCAGATATCGCTGAATAGCGAGGGTACAGCTAACCGCTTGAACGGCGCTGACAAAGGACATCAACAACCCATCACCGGTCGACTTAAGAACTCGCCCCTCAAACTTTTTACAGCACTGGGCCATCAGCTTGAGATCCCGATGGATCATCCGCAGCGTATTTTCCTCATCCGCTGACATGCGGGCACTAAACCCAACCGCATCGGTGACAACAATAGCCGCCAGAGCTCGCTGACCTCGATTGGGATCTGGGAGTTCGCTTTGCATTGTAGAGAGTCGAGTAGATGGGCTTTGAGGGAACATGGCGACACTAGCTCATAAGCTGTTACACCCCACCTGGCAACTGTGAGTTTTCCCCGTAGGGCAAATGACAGGGCCAAATGGGGCCGAGGTTCAACTAAAGCTTCAGCGTCAGCGCTCCGTATTTCTGACGATCGCCCATGGGCCAATTGAGATAGTGTCTAAACCTAGTCTAAACATCGGCGTCACGCGGATGTCTGCCCTCATGTTAAGCCTTGATAAGTAAGGAGCCCCCTGGTGTAAACATTTTCAAATGATCGGGCCGCCGTTACCGGATATCAGGAACCAAATCTTGTGAAAGGGGGAATAGGGTCATATCCGCCGCTGCCGGGATTTCAGAGGTTTGAAGATAATCCTATGCGCCATCGGGCTGTCGTTCGTCAGCAAGTACTCTGGTTCTTGATTTTAATTTTTTCGCTCCACAGTTTGGCCATGACGCTGGCGTTGTTGAGTGCCCCCGGTAGCCTGAACGATATGTTAGCGCTACTCGCACTGGTGCTTTACACGCTGACACTGTTGCCGAGCCTTTTGCAAACGTTCTTGCGATATGACTGGTGGATCGTATCGTCATTCAGATTAGAGCTACGCCATCAGGTTTTGATTTTGAAGCGAAATCGTCGCTCCCACGGCGTGGCCGCCTACAGTTTGGCACTCAGCCACGGCTGCCTGTCGCTCACCCAGTCAGGTCGATCAGCCCTGAGCTTGGCAACCTATTTTCACTATTGGCACGGCAGCTGCTTGCTGATTATCTTTACCCTGCTGGCGCTGACCTCTAACGACTGGAGCGTCCGCACCCTACAAAAGCACTGGTATCGCCTACATCGGCTAACCTATGTGGCTTTGCCGATGTTGTGCATACATATTTTGAGTAACGTGGGCCATCAATGGCACTGGAGCGAGGCCGCAGCTCTCATCCTATCGTTGACCCTCATATTGTTGATGGGTCAGCGCAGCTGGCTGATCTATCGTGCGTCAAAACACTCCCCCGCCAAGCCAGCGTCTGTGGATGCGTCTCTATCTAGCCGATTGGGCCAGTAGCGGGTCTAGCTTACCCTGCCGGTCTAGGGCATAAAGATCGTCACAGCCGCCAATATGCTGATCGTTGATAAAAATTTGAGGCACTGATTTACGGGCATTGGCACGCTGGGCCATGTGCGATCGCGCCGCCTCGTCCCCATCAATTTTATATTCCCGAAACGGGACGCCTTTCCACCATAGGAGCAGCTTGGCTCGAATACAATAAGGGCAAAGTTGCCAGGTATAGATCTCAACCTCAGCAACCGCTGGGACGCGGGGGCGACCCAACATCCCGGTCAGCCAGGATACATTCAGTAACATACGCAGGCTCCACTTAAACCAAAAAATATCTGGATATCGCCATTCTACGCCCAGATGATGAGATCAGATGATGAGAACGGTATCCTGCCGCAGCCAGATCAACCTGCCAGAATCTTCAGAGCCTTATTTACAGACATCCAGGAACATACGCACGTCAAGATTCCGAAGTCTCCCCCATCTCATCAATCCAAAAGATAGGGAAAACTGTTGGCAAGCTTGTTTGTGTTAGTGCTTTCTTTGTTTTTTTTCGTGTAAAGCCGTCATGTTAACGACGTTTTAAGTATGCAGCATCTGCTTTTGATTGAAGACGACCAAGGTAAACGCGCTGTCCCCCTGACGGCAGCGACGAGTTCCATTGGCCGGGATGTGAGCAATTCCATCGTTTTATACTCCAAAGAAGTCTCTCGCCAGCATGCAATCTTATTGCGGGTGACCCGCCCCGGCAAACACGATTTTTTGTTTCGACTGGTGGATGGTAACTTACAGGGCAACCCCAGCACCAATGGACTGTTTGTGAATGGCAAACGAGCCAATTCTCACGATTTGAGGCAGGGAGATACGATTATTTTTGGGGCGCAGGTCAAAGCCCGCTACTGCATTGCCAAGTCAGACACCGATCTCGATCGGCTGCTAGCTGGGGATGATGATTCGGAGGATTTTTTGGCGACTTTAATGTCAGCCCCCGTCACCCATTCAAGTGCGTTAGACCTCGCCAAGCTACACGACTCTGCTTTAGCTCGCTTGGCCTCCTTTCCTGAGCTATTTTCCCATCCTATTATTGAGCTCTCTTTGGCAGGTGAGCTGACCTACCTCAACCCGGCGGCGGTCAATCAGTTTCCTGAAATTCAAGTTGAGAAATTAGAGCATCCTTTATTAAAAGGCATTATCGAGATTGCTCAAAGTCATAAAAAGCAGCACTCTCAGCGAGAGATTACCGTCGGCGATCGCGTCTTTGAACAATCCTTTCACTACATCGCTCAGAGCGAGCTAATTCGGAGCTATCTGGTCGAAATCACCGAACGGAAGCAGGCTGAAACTGAGCTCAAGGCCCTCCATGAAGATCTAGAGTTACAAGTCAAAACGAGGACACTTCAGTTTATTGAAGCCTGTGAGCGGCTAAGACGAGAAGAAAAGGCCCTGATCGCCAGCTACGCGACCAACCGGGCGCTGCTCAACGCCATTCCAGATCCGATGTTTCGCATTAACCAGGCGGGGAAGATTGTCAACTTTAAAGAACCTAAGCAGCACACCCTACCGTTTAAGCCTGAGGCCTGTCTCCACTGCTATCTTTCTGAGGTCCTGCCGCAGCCCGTGGCTGAGGCGATGCAAACCTGCATTGATCAGGCACTTGCCACCGAAGAGAT
>JBCBZL010000021.1:0-27785 GCA_039815385.1 Cyanobacteria bacterium P01_A01_bin.114 | reverse complement strand
CACTGACTGTGTCTTTAAATCGGTCTGCGTTCTTAGATCAGTAGCTTGACCCTCTGCTTGGCCCTGTTTTTGGCCCTGTTTTTGGCCCTGTAGTCGCCCCGACGGATTAACCTTTAAATGAACCGCGCGGTTGGCCTCCCTCTTGCCGGTCGTCACCTCAATAGCGGACTCAGTCGCCTCATCAGTTGCCTCATCAGTCGCCTCATTAGTCGCCCTAACGGCTGAGTTTTTTGACCAGGCTAGCGAGGGGGTGGTCACGCTCGGTGTCTTTAACCACTGACTGGGAACTTGAGCAGGCAAACGGTAGCGTGCCATTGAAGCGGCCATACCTGCCACCAGCGCTAGCGGGACCATCATCGCCAGCGCCCCTGTCTTAAAACGCAGACGTCGCTGGGCTGCTCGACTAGCCGAGACAAACTCTTGGGCAAGGGTTGATAGCTCTTGTCCGTAGTGCCCGATAAAGCTCAGGGCCTCTTGGAGGCGATTAGCCGACAGTAGATATTCAGGATGCTGGGGCCGCTTGCGCTGCTGCCATTCTTGGGCCAGGTTTTCTAAATGGCGCTGATAACGCAATACGTCGCGGCGGGTGTTGATCCATTGGCGCAGCCTCGGCCAATCGTGAATTAAAGACTTATGGGCGAGGTCGATAGTCTCTGTAGAGTCATCAGCCGTCGCTGAGGCGTTGTTGACAAACCATAGCTTAACCTCTGAGATTGTGTTCTGCTGGGTTTGCCAAGCGATGGTCGGCATCGCTACACCAGTTTGCGGGGGCGGAGTTTCTGTCTTATTTTGCCCTACCACCACCAGTCTGGCCGTGATCAGCTTTTCTAGGGTGTGCTCAATCCGAGCTGCCGAGAAGGTTTCGTTGATTAACTCACTTTTATAGGCCCGACGCTTGCTATCTTCGCGACCATCTCCCAGCTCACACAGGGCCAAAAAAATCCGCTCTGCCACTTTTTTCTCATCATCTGAGAAACTGTCATAGACAGCCGTAGCGCGGCTAGTCAGCACATTTTTAATTCCTCCGAGACTAATGTAAGCATCGAGATTGATCAGAGGAGCCCCAGACATAAAAGCACTCTGCTGCCGTCTGCGCCACAATTCTAAGAGAGTCTGCTGTAAAAGGGCTAGCTCACCCGGTGCCCCTGTCAAGTCTAAGGTCAGGTTATGAAGCAATAGCGGGTCTATCTGCAAACCCATCTTCTCAGCGGGCTTTGTGATCACTGCTCGCAGCTGCTCGTATGGAATCGGAGTCATCAAGAGTAAATTGCTATCGATGAGCGAGAGTAGCTCTGGGTAGGGCAATAAACCATCCATTGCATCGGCCCGCACGCCCACCACTAGGCCAAATGACAGGCTGGGGTCACAAAGTGCTGCTAGCAAACAGCGTACGAACTGCTGACGCTCTTCTAGGATATGAGGCTGCTCAGTCGGGGTGAGTAATTCTTCAAGCTGGTCGATGACCAGCCAAAACTGCATCTTTCTATCAGCGCCCTCCTTGTGCATAAACGTCGCTGCAATCAGCTGAGATAAACCGTTCTCGCTACTGCGAAGCAGCGACTCAGCCTGACTCAGCTGGGCTGCCAGGTCAATCTCGCCAGCATGGGTTGACGTGAAAGCTGCGGCTAGATTGCGGAGGGGTTGCTTCCCTGGGGTCAAAAGCCTAATTTTCCAGGTATCACTGCCAGGAATCTGCTTGCCTTGCTGCAGTTGATAAATTAAGCCAGCCCTCAATAGGGAGGTTTTGCCACTGCTTGATGCCCCTACAACAGCACAAAAATTACTGCGGCGCACTTGCTCAAGCAGCGCCTGCACCAAATCATCACGACCAAAGAAATAATCGGCGTGCTTTTCGGTAAACGGCTCAATGCCTTGATAGGGGCAAAACCCGTAGGAAAGCTGCTTGAGGCGAGCCAGCGTCGAGATTCGCGCCTTCATTTTAGGAGGCTTGAACCCGGCGGTGCGGGTCAAAATCATTTCGCCACCCGAGCACTCAAACAGTGGCTGCTGTACCTCTGACTTGAGCTGGGTACTGACCCAGTCAATCAGGCTGTGATTGCTCACCTGACCACTCTCGACCCGGTCTGGAGAAAGACCCGACAGTAAGGCTTTGGTGAGAACGCTATGGTGACCGTCGAGACTCTCGTAAGCCGGTTCGTACTCTCGTGAGGCGGCAATAAAGAGGCGACTACAGCCTTCTTGAGCCCCTGGGTTAGCTTCCTTAAAATTGAAGATTGCGCCGCTGTGGCAACAGTCGAGCAGCACTACAACTTGCCGAACTGGACTGTCTTCAATTAAGCGACGTAGCCAGGAGAGCGAAATTCCAAAGTTACCGATACCCACGTGGGTATCGCTGGTGGCCAGGTATCCTTCTCGAATTCCGGCTTCTCGTTGGAGACCGTGACCTGAAAAATAAACCAATGCCACACTCGGCACGCTATTACCTGGCGGCTTTAAAAGCCGAATGAGAGCCTCTTCTAAAGCTTGCGTGGTCACTGCGGTTTGTCGCCCAACGGCTAAACGCTGACCATCAGTCACAACCTCTGGGAGGCGCTGGACGCGAAACTCTCCCTGGGTTTGTAAAACCTGAGCCATGGCTTCTGCATCGGTCGCCGCCGCCCCTAGCCCTGGCAGATTTTGATAATGGTTGATGCCAACAATCAGCGCATCCCGTGACATAGTAAAACATCCTAAAGGTAGTTGAGCCTGACGCCCATGAAGATAGATATAGACAAGGTAGATGTGGAGAAAACAGACCAGCTATCTATCATTCGCTGCTGATATCAAATCAATGCCTTGCTGCTATCAAATCAATTAAAATCGATAAAATACTGTCCTTAATTTGGGACTCTGAATCTACCATATCTAAGTTTCCCAATCGATGAAATGGGGTCAGAGCCCTCATTATTCGTATGTCAAAAATAATTGATATTTTCTTCTGAAAGCTCTTAAGAGAAAATACGGAGGGAAAGCTAAGCTTATATTGAAAAACCTTGATAGATTTACTACTTTTATGCAAGAAAACACGCACCAGTGAGAACTTTCTACAGCGAAGTTTTCCGCATTTTTACTGAACTTTATCGAAAGAATATTAATTCTCAAGAAGTCTTAATCACATCTACGCCAGATGGCGTATTTTTAATTCTTCTAAGCCGTGTCAATACTGATTAATAGATGCATTCACTGATCATCTACCGCAGTTTGAGTCCAATGTTAGTCGTTTTAGAAGCACAAAAATTTCGCCGTGATTGTAAGAAGCGCCCTGGTACCTCAAGAATGATTTATCAGGGGACTTCGATTCGGCGAGGACCCTCGTTTGCGATCGCGCTGTTACAAAAAGCCGAAGCATTTTGCTGGCACTATCTAGCGGGCAGCCGCTGTTTTTTAGTCAAAGATGACACGCTGTGCACGGTTTGGATACAAACTTCAGAAGCACTCCACTTACAACCTTCTGAGCAAACCATTCGGGCAAAACAAGACCTGCCCGCTCGGGAGCTTGGGGGGGTAGAGTTGGCTTACCGGGGGCACAAGTATGTCAAAAAAATGGCATTGCCCAAAACACCGCTGCCTCCAGATAAAACCACTGATTTAGGGCAGTCACGCCCCCTCCGTTCGTATCGAGGGGTTCAGTATTAAACCCGGCCACCTCCAGATCGATATCGATCGTTTTTCCGTCGGGCAAGTTCGAGGGTTCAACCCGGAGGGGATCAATGATCTGGCTGCAGCAGTAGTTTGCCAATATGCTCGCCTTGCGCCATGACTTGATGGGCTCTTTTGACGTCGCTCAGCTCAAAAACTCTGGCAACGGGTAGACGGTAGATGCCATTAGCCACACTCTCTAACACCTGCTGATAGGCATGGGGCTCAGCTTCACTGCTTGCGATGCGGTTAAGTAGCCAACCGCGAATAGCGGCATCTTTGCGAATTAAGGGGGAAACGTCGACCACGTCAGGTTTACCCAAGAGACCATACACCCAAAGCGTGCCACCCTGGGCGAGCAGTCGGATTTCGTGATTTAAGAACTCCCCGGCGGCCACAGGGTCAAAGATGACATCTAAGCCGTTGCCCTGGGTCAGCTGCTTAACCTCACGCCACCACTTCGGGTGATTGGTCACAACGATATGGTCATATTGGGCCTCAGGCATGGCTTCTAACTGGGCTACTTTGCCTGGGCTAGTGGTGGTTGCGATCGCAACCCCTCCAGCCTGCTTGACCACCTGAGAGGCTGCGATCGCAACGCTGCTGCTCGCCGCTGGGATCAGCACCCGCTGACCGGGCTGCAAGTTTTGCTGCCATACCAAACACCCCCAGGCGGTGAGATAGGGCAGCCACAGCGCCCCAATCAGCTGATCTGGAATCGCATCGGGCACCAGGACAGTTTTATCGGCAGTGACCACATAGTCTGACTGATACGTGCCCTGTCCTAACCCTCGAGAGGTCGGTGCGTCTACGGTTAAAATAACCCGCTGGCCTACTTCTCGGGTGGTAACCGCATTGCCAACCGCCTTAATCACCCCGCCCCCTTCGATGCCGGGGGTAAACGGGGGATTGCCCGTGATCAGGCGATACTCTCCCCGACGTGCCATCAGGTCGGCATGGTTCATGCCAATGCTGGTGAGGCGGATCAAGACCTCGTCAGCGGCCGGAACCGGGTCGGGTGCTTCAACCAGAGTCAGGGTATCAACATCGCCAAAGGCGGAGACGATAACTTTTAGCATGTTATTTCTCCCAGGTTTCATAGTCGCTCAGAATGCGCGCTGGTACTCTGATCGGTTTACGATGGCTAAGATCGATGAAGCACCCGGACTGGGTCGCGATGGCGACAAGTCGATCAGCCACGTAAAATTCAGCGCTCACCATCCACTTAAGCTGTTTGAGACGGCTCATCCACATTCGCCCGTAGAGCTCATCGTGGAGGGTGACCGGGTGCTGGTAGCGGATATTGGTTTCAGACAGCACCGGGGCAATGTTGGCAGTCAGCTGGGTTTGGATGGGCCAGGTTTGCTCAATCATTTTAATGCGTAGGTCTTCGAGCCATCGGATGTAGACAATATTGCTGACGATACCCGCAAAGTCGATATCGTAGGTTTTGACGCTGAGGCTCAGCTGCACTTCAAAAGGGCGAGAGGGGTCAGGCATGGCGGTGGGGGGATGGGCAGGTACTGTCATCTGAACTGTCCTTAACATCAGCAAACATAAAAAGACCGATCGGTCGGTTGTAGGTCAAAAAAAATCTATCTAGACAGAAAAAATATCTGACCCTGTCATTTATCCTGCGGTTCTCAACCCCTCCAAGTAAATATCTAAATGCTCAACGACCGATTCGAGAAAGGTTACATCGTCGTAGAGCTTGACCAGCATGACCCCTCCTTCTAAAGCTGCAATCACGACCGCTGCCACTTTCTCTGGATGTGTATCGGGGCAAATCTCTTGCCGATCAATTCCTTTTTGCACAACGCGGGTGATCAGCGTTTGCCACTCACCCAAGGCAGCCGCCACCTGGGCTCGCAAGGCAGGATGGGTATCATCACTCTCGACGGCCAGGTTGAGTAGGGGACAGCCCCCTCGCAGCAGCGGATCTTGTGACTGCTCATACTCACGAAAGGGAAAGGCGTGTAGCATCGCCTGCAGTCGATCAACTGCGTGGCGATGACTGCGCAGCGCCTGCCAATACTGACGCCCCATTTGGGTGAAAACCTGCTCAAATGCAGCTAAGGCAATGTCATCTTTAGATTTGAAGTGGTTGTAGATACCCCCTTTTTTGAGTCCTGTAGCTTTCATCAAGTCAGCGATAGATGCCCCAGCGAACCCTTGACGATTAAATATAATCGCCGACTGCTGTAAAATGTGAGTCCGGGTAGTCGCTGCTTTGGAGGTGGCTGGAGGCATTACTGGGGATATGTTGAGCAGACATCAACTCATGACAGCATAGAAAGTAAAAGCATAAAGAGTAAAAATATAAAAAGACCGATCGGTCTTTAATACAATATCAAACAATTTTGATATCTACCTCAATTTTTTACAAAGAACCCTGCGGTTCTAGACTCAGAATAATGAAGTCTTTATAGACGAACACCAGGTACTGGGTACAAGCGCTGAATTGTGACCATAGCTGTTGAAAGCCCTGAATATAGGGGAAACCAAAGGTGAACGGTGGCCTATTTTGAGAACGCTTGTGCATACCCTCTTGTCGACCAATCAAAAATTGACGATCAGCCCGCCTAACTGGGAGGCCGCTTTGTACTTTTTAGACACTTTTACCCAGTTAGAAGATGAGTTTATGCGGATCGAACTTGCGGCGAGTGGCATGTTTGACCTGGATCATCGAGATACCGCAGCAAGCTTGGATCTTGAAGGTGCAGTTCGGGCAATCAGGATCAAATCTCAGCTAGCGAAGGATGTCCTCAGGTGGGTTTCAGAGCACAAACATGTTTTAGATGAAGCCAACCTGTAAAGCGTCCCATGATTAAAATCGACGCCTGCCGACGCCTGCCTCAATCACTGAATAAATTTTTGACTTAGGAATTCCTGGGGGTAAGGCTTAGGGGTATTCTATTAACTATCGTCACCTTGTTTAGAGTTCCCCCCCTAGATGACTTTATCTTGCGAATCGAGCGACCCTCATCTTTGGAGTGTCGCTGAATATCATCAGCTGATCAGAGACCATGTGATTGGGGTGCAAGCGCCAACTGAGCTAGTCGCAGGCCGGATTGTCCAGTGTAACTGGCAGGCCAAAACAGCTCATCAGGCTGTTGTGCAGCGATTGCAATTTGGCTTTCAAAAAGAGTTACACGGCCAGGCACTGGTGCGATCGCAACAGCCTGTTCTATTAGGGGTTGACTCAGAGCCCAAGCCAGATATTGCCATCGTGCTTGGCACTGACGCTCGCTATCAGCACCACAGACCTACCCCCGTTGAGATTGCCCTCATTGTTGAAGTCACTGAAGGCAGTCTCGTTTTGGATGGCTACCTCAAGGCAATTGAGTACGCCGAGGCCGGGATTCCAGACTACTGGGTCTTTGATCTCAGCCGACAGCAGCTATATGTATTTCGGGATATTTGCAACGGGGCTTACCACCCACCCCGCGTACTGAGGACGGGTGATTGCATTCGCCCGCTGGCCTTTCCAGAATTGACGATGACGCTGTGTAACCCTGTGCAGCGTCACGGTTTAACCCGGTACAAACGTCACCCGCACTGGCAAAACGCACCGCTCAGCCCCCCGATCCTGATCAAGCGACAAAAAACGGCCTCTTTTCAGCAGTTTGCAGACGCCTCTAAACAGCTAACTGAGGTCAGTCACTAGCCCTGGTTAAGCTTAAATTTGCGGACTCTTAAACTCTGAGAGGGAATACTAAGAGTGGGAAGGTGCGTCAGCGACTCAAACTAACATCGGTTAGCCGAGTATTGCCTATAGCTGCCTTTCCCTGGAGTGGTTAACACCTTTGGTTCAACCCCAAATCCACCGCTCCTCTTTTGCTGACTGGCTTTGAGCCAATGGCAACCTGGCTTTGCAGGGTTAGACCTCCGCCATTTTGTCTGAGTGAGCAAAGGGGGAGCCCTCCTATCTAGACGCTATGCGCATCACCGTTTTTGAGTATGAAAGAGGGCTGAAATATGTCAAGGGTCGGTTTAAGCAAGTTTTGCCGCCCGGTCAATACTGGGTGTGGCTGTTTGGCAGCACCACCATTCGCAAGGTAGATATTCGCCCTCAATATGTATCGGTGCCGGGGCAGGCGGTGCTCACAGCTGATGGGGTAGGGCTCAAAATCAGCCTAACCGCAGTGTATGAGATTACTGACCCGGCCATGGTCGTTAATCAGGTGTCTGATTATCATCAGGCGCTCTATCTAATTTTGCAAAATGGTTTGCGAGAGAGGGTGGGTGCGATCGCAATGGACGACCTCATGGGCAACCGCTCTCAGCTCAGCCAGCAGCTCTTAGAAACCGCCACGAGCCAGGTCGTCACTATCGGCCTCCGCCTGATCAGCGTAAACGTGAAAGATCTCATGCTGCCCGGCGATCTAAAGAAGCTATACGCCCAGGTTATACAGGCCCGTCAAGCAGGTCTTGCCCAGCTTGAACGCGCCCGAGGTGAAACCGCAGCCTTGAGAAATCTCGCCAACGCAGCCCGTCTTGCCGAAGACAATCCAACCCTGCTTAAGCTGAGGCTGTTGCAAGCTTTAGAGCAATCTAGCGGCAACACTTTCTTTATGGGCATGTCGCCTAAAGCAGAAAACTTCGGAGATAGTTTAGAAACCCCATGACGGTCAGAATAATGATTCCTCTGAGCATAGCGGCCATTGCCGCCTCGGCTTGTCATCGTCAAGTATCAGGTCGTCAGAGTTTGCCGCCCGCCGTTGATCTTACGCATTACAGCTCCGTCTCTGGCAAGAGGCGTAAGCCTCATAATCTCGTCACCTGGGAACGAAAACTGAAGCTCTAGAAAATCACACGTGCTACTTGAAACTGCCCTTTGACAAGCTTTTTATGCTTTCCAAAGTTTTTTCCTGGAGAAGGCGGTTGCAACTACTCTATGAAAGAGAGTTCGATTTGGGCCGCGAGGGTTGCGATTATGACGGCTTTCTCTCGGCGTTCATCCACGTCAGAGAGCATATTGATAAAGGCTAGAGACCTTTCATATTCACCGGCTTCAGCTAGCGCGATCACAACGTCGCGGATAAATTTGGGCATTGCATCAACTGGCACCGTCTGAATAGCCAGGTCAATTTCGCCCGCGTCAATCAGAGCCGCAATCACGGGGAAACTCTCGTACCGATGGTTCGCTGCAACCGTCTCTAAGGCCTGTTCAAACAGAGAAGCAGCTCTCTGGGATTTCCCGACTCGAGAAAACTGTTCCCCAATACTAACCAAGGCCAGGCTTTTATGGAGGGCATTGTCTTCATCATTGAGAATGCTGTGCTCAATGATTCTCATCGCCGTCCTAAACTCTCCTTGACGGGCAAAGCTAATAGCGATGGCTTGCTGGGCTGCGGCAAGATTTCTAGCGATCGTGTAATCATTCGGGGCCATCTGTTCAGGCAAATCAAAAGTCTCGATGATTTGCTGGGCTGCGGTGGGTTCATTCAAATTGGCTAGTTGGGTTGCGATCGCGATGTGAGCCCTGTAATATTTGCCGGTACCTGCATCGGGGGCAGGTAACGCTGCATAAACGGCTCGTACCTGCTCAGGGGTCTTGAGATGCTCAATAATCGAGCGGTAGGCGTCAGTTTGATAATCGGCCAACAGGCCCTGAGCCGTCTGGCAGTTTGGCGTTTGTTTAGCCGCTGTCAGCGCAGTTTCGATCTGACCCATCTGGGCTAGGCTGGCTGCCACAGCGCTCAGCGCATCTCCCTTTGCGGTGTAACAGGTGCTGTTGCTCATGTAAGTGTCTGTTAGCGCTTGGGCTGCTTCTAAAGACTCTGCAAGCAGAGCCTCAGCTGACTGACGCTGGTCAGCGCTTACCATTTCTACTGCGACATTAGCTTGAGTCTTGATGCGCATCACTGAGCTGTGCATCTGGCTAATACGCTGTAGTGCCGGTTCGATTTTGCCAGCCTTGGCCAAATTAAGGGCGATGACATCACCGGGCTGATCGGCTCCACCCACAGTTTCTCTGCTAGCCGGATACATTGCGATCGCCTTTGCAAAAATCGTCTCAGCCTGCTCAGTTCGATTAGCATAGGTAAGCTGCAAGGCAATCTGCGAAAGCGTTTCTGCTTCAAGTTTGGGTGATGACGACCCGCTTGACTCATTTGCCAGCTCCACAGCTCTCTCAAACAGCTCGTTTAGGTTTAGCGTCAGCTGCTGGGGGCTAGGCTGATCTGGGACAGGCTGATCTGGGGCAGCAACAACTGGCACTGACGAGATTGAAGGTGTTTCTTGAATGCATCCGCCGATTGATGCGCCCACTGCCAGCCATAGCAGCATATTTCTAATGACTTGTTTAGAATAGGGCATTTCTACCAGCTCTCATGCTTCGTAGAGCTTCTACAATCGCATTTTTATCCTTTCCAGGGGAGCTTGGCTGCCGCTCAGATAGGCAAATGAGTCAAACTCTACGAGATGCTCCGGTTGCCTATTTTTTGCCGTGGCACTGTTTAAATTTCTTACCACTGTTGCACCAGCAGGCTTCGTGTCGCTTTGGCTCCCAGTCTGGCAATAATTTGCCGTCTAAGTAAAACCAGCGATCTGTTTGCTTGATAAAGCTAGACCGTTCGTGTAGCTGCCCTGGCTGCGGATCTCGATAGACCGCAACAAACTCTACGGTGCCGGTTTTGTCTTGAGATCGCCCCTGGTGCTTGCTAACGATGATCAGGTTGATCCAGCGGGTGTTTTTGAGGGTCTGACGCAGACGCAGGCGATCGTCAAATTTGCGCTTTGAGGAATGGTGGGTCGCGATCAGATAGTCGACATTGCCTTTGCAGAAGGCAGTGAATCGCGATCTCATCAGCTCCTCGGCTGTTGGTGCATGGGCTTCTCCAGAGAGATAAGGCGCACAGCAGTCTGAGTACGACCGCTGGCTTTTGCAAGGACACAGCCCTTGGGCAGATGCAGTGGTAGTCATCACTCTAAAATTGTGTTTAGCATAGGTCTGGAATAGGTCTGGAATACATTTTGGGCTAAACTCACGCCGTCTGGATGGATGTCTTGATTTCTGAGATGTTGCTTTCAAGCTTCTGGTTCTGTTTCAGCCCCTTGTTACAGGTCGATGGCCTCTATATCCAAGACGTCTACCTGCTCGGCTGCCAAATCAACAACTTTGAACAAAAAACGATAAGCGACCCGCCATTTACTGCCTGCGCAGTCCAGCGTGACTGTTTTTTGGTTTAGACGTTTGACTTTTCCATAGCGCTCGTGGCCATCTCGATCAAAAAAGCCAACGCGATCGCCCACTGAAACCTCGTTTCGGCCCAGCCCTTCCTTAACGTTTTCCGTAATGCTTGTATCGGCCCCATAAATGTTGAGAGCATAGTATGGAATACTCCACTGCACCTTGTCTTCTAGATTCTCAATCAGAACCCGGGTGCGCTGAAACTTAATCAATCGGACCTGGACAATGCGGTTTTCAGTGGCATCAAAATACTCAACTTTGTCGCCTGGGTGAAGTCGTCGCTTAACCTCGATGATCCGTTCAGGATCATCCAGCATTCTGCGAATAGCGTTAGAGAGCCGATAGAGATCAAAGCCAGTGGCACTATCAAGGGCTTTGGCGATTTCAGAGTAGTTCACAGCGCGTTTAGTGACAGGCAGGTGACCCAAGCCTTGCGGTAGACAGTGCTATCACCGGGAGAGCAAGTGACCGTTATCACTGCAGAGTCGGTAATCATAGGCAAAATCTCATGACTGCTATCACAAGGTTTATCATCAAGATCCAGTATATTCCTTCTCAAGCTCAGCATAAGCGCTGAGCAAAACACTCTAGGCAACCGTCAGATAGCTGATATTCACGATTCTCGATCAGCATAGTTGATATTTCAGGGAGGCTTTGAACGGTTTTAGCGGGCTGCAAACTGAGTCAGTCTTTAGACAAAGGGCTACTAGTAGAGGTTTAGCGCTTGGGCCAGACACACAGATAAATGATTGAGAAACCTGATTCTGCCTGAGTCTACCTTACTCAAAATCATCATGTTCACTGAATCTATCGTCAGCGAAATTGCCACTCCAGTTTTTGAGCAGCTATTCGATTTTTTCCTGGATGATAGACAGCGTAAAAAGATGAGAGCTCAAATTGATGAAGCATCTAAACACTACGAAGAGCGCTATAAGCGACGGCACGGCGATATCAAAATTCTTTCAATGCGGAAATCGGTACCTGTTGATGATATCTATGTTTTGCCCGCAATCAAAGACGAAGAAATACTCCCCAATCTTTTAGAACCACAAACTCTACAAGAAGTCTATGACACCGAAAGAAATCGCGGTAACCGGGAATTAGATTTTAGCCAACAGAGGGGCAAGAAGACTAGCTTTAAGGGAATTAACATCGTCAATCGTGAAAATCGTTTGATGGTTTTAGGTGGGCCAGGGGCAGGTAAATCTACATTTTTGCGGAGCGTTGGTTTAGAAGCCCTAAAAGGTAAAGCAGGCGAGTATCAGCACGGGCTGATACCTATTTTCTTAGAGCTCAAGTATTTTGATGGCCCCGATATTACCCTCGAGAAAAAAATGGAGGGAGAACTTGATATTTTTAACTTAGCTGGTATCGCGAATGGAGCCAGAATTTTTCTGATTGAAGGGCTGAAAAAAGGCATATTTTTAGTCATTTTAGATGCGCTGGATGAGGTGGCTCCTCGTAATCGGCACTCGACGCTCAGCCAGATTGAGAAATTTGTAGATCAGTACGATCAAAATCGCTTTATTATCTCTTGCCGAACTGCTTGCCGTACGGTTGATCAAATTTGCTTGAATGATTTTTCAGAGATCGAAGTTCAAAGCTTTGACGATGAACAAATTCAGCAGTTCATTGAAAACTGGTTTAACAAAGATGAGCACGATCGAGAGCTGAGGATTGCTGATAAATTCTGGAATCTTCTTAATAGGCCCGAAAATGCATCCACGAGAGAGCTTTCTAAAACGCCACTGTTATTAGCACTGATCTGCATGTCTTATGACCGGTCACAAAACCTACCTCGCAATCGAACTTCGCTTTATAAAAAGGCTTTAGACGTCATGTTAGAGGAGTGGTCAGCCTCCAAACGAATTAAAGTTGATAATGATATTAATGCCCTGTTCCCAATTGATGATCAAAAGGCACTCTTGTCAGAAATTGCCTGCAGAAGCCTTGCCAAAAAACAGCTCTTTTTTGAAAGAGATAAAGTACTCTGTCAAATCGAAAATTATTCAAGAAAATATTTGGGCGATTTGGGAAGCGAAAACTATCGCAAAATCTTAGAGATTTTTGAAGTCGACTATGGCATTTTAATCGATCAAGGAAATCGCATATTTTCTTTTTCACACCTGACTATTCAGGAGTTTTTGACAGCTCGATATCTCTTTCAGCGAGGGTACGGGGTTAATTCTATTGGTCGTGTTATTCAGAAATACTTTGCCGATCAGCAGCGTTGGGGAGAAGTCATTGGTTTACTAGCCGGCTTGCAAGATGACGCGAGCCTCTTAGTTCAAAAAATTGAAAAGAGAGCTCGATATTTTATTACAGAAGATCCAAAGCTATTTCACTCGCTTACGTGGGTTGATCAGATAACTTCCGACGCGAGCCAATTCAAACCCTTTATGCGACGCGCAGTTGCTATTTTGCTAGTTCTGGAGCTAATTCGTACGTTCTCTTTTATTCGGCAGATGAGAATGGCGATTGCCCGAGCCAATCAAGGGCTGACTGAGCGAGAGCGGATCGACCGCCTGCAGTTGAGTCGGCAAGAAGACCAAACGAGATATCAGGATCTAGAGGCGGCTGTCAACCTTGTCAAAATCATCATCATGGATCAAGCTCTACAAACCGATTGGTCATTCGTTAAGTACGCTGAGCAGTTGATCAGAAGCGATCGCAGAAGGTTGCGTTTAAGCAGACGTGTGAGTGCCCATAGTTTGTCTGAATATCTTGCAGTTAACTTTAAGTTTCTAACGCTAGTGATTCAAGAGCTTCAAACTGAAGGGTTGGTCAGATTTGAGAACTCTAGCCGATTGCTCCATGGATTAAATAAGCTACGAATTAGGGCACGTTTTTATGAAAAAGGAGGACTTTTTTATAAAGAATTTGAGAGGCAATTTGAATGGTTATGTCTTAATTATTTAGAAATGAAACCCGATATGTTGAGACTGTCTGCGAACGAACTCAATAAGCTCGAAATCTATTTGCGTGCCCACATATTGATCTTGCAATGCAAACAGGCTACCAGTATTTCTAGACCAAAGTGGCAGCAGATTGAAGGTCGAATTTTAAAGGTATAGCTTTGGGCTTATACTCACACAGATTTATTTTTAGGAACGGCTGTTATGGCTTTCTAGCAATCGCTGTAGTTGCTGGGTTCTTTGTGCTGTGGGTCCATAAGTTTATTGAGCCGTGGCTGACTTGAGTCAGTTGATCAGGCCAGTATGGTGTCACCTTTGAAATAGTCTTGGAGCTGCTGCCGGTGATCGTGGGCCAGCGTTTCGTGGGGAAGCGCATCAGCTATAAAGGCCTGAACATCCATCACCTCAGCTTGATCGATAACATTAAAATCCCCTTCTACCCTGGCCTCTAGGGCAACGCAAATCGCGTGAAATCGTGGGTCACGTTCGGGGTGTGAATAAATACCCACTAGGCGACCAACGGCCAGTATCCTTAGACCGGTTTCCTCAGCCAGCTCTCGCCTGGCTGCTGTAGCAATATCTTCACCCCAATCGACGATGCCCCCAGGCAGCCCCCATCGCCCGCTGTCTCGACGGCGAATCAGGACAATCCGACCATCGGGCATGATTGGGATGATGCTGGTGCCCACGATGGGTCGCCGCAGCAGCAGACTCAGTAAAGTGCGAATCGGTCGCCATACTTTTTGCATGGGCGCTATGACATTGCCTCAAGATCGGCTAACACTTCAGCAGGGTGCGGTTCTGCCTTGACCTTGACATAGATTTTTTCGAGGGTGCCATCTGGGCCAATGACAAAGGTGCGACGGGTGATACCCGTGTATTCTTTGCCCATAAACTTTTTTGGGCCGTAGCTTTCATAGGCCTCAGCGACTTTCCCACCTTCATCGACCAGTAAGGGAAAGGGCAAATTGTATTTGGTTGCAAACTTCGTGTGGGCTTTAGCATCGTCAGTGCTGACGCCTAGAATCACCGTATCTTTAGCTTGAAACGCGTCATAGTTGTCCCGAAACCCACAGGCTTCTTTGGTGCAGCCGGGGGTATTGTCGCGTGGGTAAAAGTAAAGCACAACGCGTTTGCCTTTGAGGTCGGCAAGGCTATAGACGGTGCCGTCTGCGTCGGGCAGGCTAAAATCTGGGGCGGGGTCTCCAACCTGAAGTTTCATAGATATTAACCAGGGTTGTTCTATCTTAAAGATTGTATACCGTTGTGGATTTTGGATTTTAGATTTTGCACGAAGGGGCGGGATTGCTTCGCCTGGCGTTGCGCCAGAGGGGGATAAACTGTGCGATCGCACCCACAGTAATACACCCTAATACATAGAAGACGGCTCCCGTTCCGGTGGAAAGCAGTCCCATCAGGGCGCTGGACGCTAACCCTAAGAGCAGCACCGTGAGCCAGTAATGCATAAACCGCTTTGGGGTCACCAGCTTGGCTAGCGGGGTGCTGGTAACTTCGCCGATATGAGGTGCCTCGATCTGGGTTAGGGGCTCAGGTAGGGCAGCTTCGGCGCTGGGGTTGGCTTGCCAGATTTCTAGCCGCTGCTTGAGTTGGCGGATAGCCAGTTTTGCCTCGGTGAGGGTGCTGACCTGGGCCAGTTGCAGGTTAAAGGTACCGGCGCTTCCCTCTGACTGCCAGGTGATGCAGAGTTTGGGAGCGTTTGCCCAGCCGAGCCCCCAGGGGCTTAGATAGAGGGCGGTAATGTTTTGAGGGGCGAGTGCAAATTGAGTTTGCTCGCCGATGTAGACCAGCTGACCTGAGCGATGATCCCGATAGCTGCCGACAAACAAATAGCCAATATCCCAATGGGTAAACCCTTCGTAGATGCGACAGTCGGCATCGGTCGCAAGGCTGACAAAAACGCCCTGATCAGGGGCCAATCCTTTTTGCTGAAGTCGCTCAGCCATTTGTCGCTGCAGTGCCTTAAACCCCCACAAAGGGCCAGCGTCCATCACATGTCTGAGTGCGACGGCTGTGATCGCCCCCCCAGCCAGGTAGCCCAACCACTGGAGTCCGATCGTGAATCCGAATGTGGGGAGTGCAACGATGCCTCGGGCCAGCCCAGCCGGTAGCAGGGTCACACAAAGGAGCTGTGCCCATAGCAGTCGTTGGACAATACGCTGCTTGACCTGGGACGAAAAAATAGGAGAGGCCTCGCTGGCTGGGTCAGAAATGCTGTAGTAGTCTCCCTGCTGATCGGCGGTGCTGACCAGGGTGTCTAACTCGGTTGCTGAGATGTCATAGCGGTGGCCAAGGGCGTTGATGCGGCGGCGTATGGAGGGGTGGGTCATCCAAATTTCACCCCAAAAGCCCCACTGTAAGGGCATCTGATTGAGCCGGGCTAGCTTGCCCAGGCCAGATATCATGGCCTGGGCGTTGCCGGTAAGCCGAGCTGCTTTGGCATCGGCCTGGTATTCAAAGCGACGAGAGAGCCCATACATCAAGGCTAAACTGAGGCCCAAAAAGCAAACGATGGGCACCGCCAGCCACCAGCGCCAGCCCGACATCAAGAATATAAAGGTGAACAGCAGGATGACCAGAGCAACGACTGATAGTAAAACCAGCGCCGTCACTTTCTTCTGGATATGGCCATAGTGTAGATGGGCAATTTCGTGGGCCATGACGGCATCGACTTCGGCTTTGTTGAGATGCTTGATCAGATAGTCGGTCAGCATGACGTTACCGCCGCTGACAGCAAAGGCATTCAGCATCCGAGATCGCCGCATCGGTAGCACATATACCTGGTTGAGTGAGACTCCAGCTGGTTGGGCCAGGGCAAAGATGCGATCGCGCAGCTCCCCTGTGGTGATGGCATGGGGGGTCATATCCCGTAGCTTTTGGGCCAGGGGGCCAAATATAAGACGGCTTGCGATCGCGCCGAGCAGCAGCACCCCCATCCGCTGCATCTGCCCACTGGCCAAGGCTTGAAACCCAAATACAAAGCACAGCAGTGGCAGCAATAGGGCGAGGTGAGTGATAACGACTTGTAATAGCAGCTCACCCAGAGAGTAGTTCCACTGACCAATCTGCTTAAACACTTTATGAGACAGGCTGTATAAAACAAGCAGGGCAACCACTGGGGGTAAAAAGAAACACAGTGGCTCAATCCCCTGTGCCCAGGAAGCTCGGCTCCCTAAGAGCAGGGGTAGCCAGGTGCGAACGTCGGTGGCGATAAATCCGACCAGCCAGGCCATCCACATCAGCGGAATCAGACTGGCCAAGCTACGTTGAAAGCCAAACCAAATGGGGGCTTTATCTATGTCCTCGCACGCTAGCGCCCGCTGTCGTCGCCAAAAAAGCAGACCTACGGGTATCCCTAGCGTTAGCCCCAGCCCCCCTATCCGAAGCCAGATATCAGCGGCATGGTAGCCTCCAGTAAAGCTGATCTGGATCAAATCAGGTGAAGCGAGCGTTATCAAGTAAGTGTAGTAGTTAGGGGGTACCCACGGTTGAGAGCCCAAATCTTCATCGGGCGGAGGCGTAACTTGCAGATTGCCCAGAGCCGGGGGTACTAACGTCAGATCTAGGGTTTCAAAATTTTGGGCCTTGAGGTTTTTGATTAGCGGTGCAAAGTTTAGCAGCATCCGCTGCTTGCCCCAGGTCGGCTGAGTGACCCGGTCAGACTGGCAGGTGGCGCTGAGGCTCCAGTAATAAGGCTCGTCTGTGTTCAGGGCAACTGCTGCCAGCTCACAGTTGAAAATCTCCTGGAGACCCTGCTGTAGCGGTTCTACCTCAATAAGTTCGGGGTTTTCTGGATACAACGATAGATTGAGATCGGCGGTATGATTTGGCGCAAAATGGATGCTGAGATAGGTGTCGGTCCCAGCGTAGTCGTTGTAAAAACCGTCTTCGTCAGGCCAGCTTTGGGCTTTTGCTATCCCAAAGCTGCACATTAGCAATCCCGCCAAAAAGCAGCAGAGCAAAAATTTTAAACACTTCAGATCTTTGAGATCGCCCATGGGGTTTACGGCTAGATGTCCGGACTCGATTTTCTCGAACAAGGTGTATCCGTAGATACACGATTAGAGAAAGTATTCCCGAGAGCAAGAAAATTAGATATGGGCTGGGGTGAGTCAGGTCTAGGCGACGGGTTTGGCAAGATAGATATAAAAAGATTCCCCCTTCATCAGTTTGCTCTGGATGTAGGCCAGATATTGATAATTGACATCAGGGACGGGCTGTTCAAGTTTGTCTGTCAATATCAGTACGGTCGGCTCTTCCCGCTGGTTCACAAAGGTGGGAATTTGCTGGGCAACTTCCTCAGGCTCTATGACGACTCGGATGGTCCAAAAACTGCCAAATTTGTCTAGATTGGGATAATAAATGGGGCGATTAAGGTAGCCCGCAATCGTGGAGACCTGATAGTCGTTGTAGCCAAAGATCGGGAGGTGAGCCAGGTTTTGCGATCGCAAAAAATCAGCCGTGTCTTTGCTGCCCGAAAAGGGCTGGGCCAGGTCCAGGCTATAGGCCAACCCGCCTGCAAAGGCATGGCAGATTAAAACCACTGTTAGCAGACGCTGCTGAAATCGCGCTGGTTTTATCTGAGGAAGGCGCGCCTGCAAAGAGGCTGGCTGTGTGAGCGAAGGTCGATCTGTTTTTGCCAGCCACAAACAGACCAGCAGCAGCAAAAATAAGTGTCCGTGATGTCGAATGTTGCCTGCATGGAAAACGGCGATAAAAGTGAGCTGCCCGACTGTGCCAAGGCTATATAGGGCAAGCCACTTAGGCTGATGCCACAGCGCCTTGGTGACCAGCCCAATCAGCAGTAAAGCCATCAAAAACGCTAAGCCGTCACCCACTGACTGCCCGCCGATGGTCAATCCATTCAGATCAGACAAGACGTTTGTATTCCAGACTCCCTCGTTCCACCAGGCTGGTATGGGCACATAGCTACGCCAAACTTTACTGATGACTTCTGCTAATTCAATCAGCAGGTTGACCCCTGACTCGGCGGCTTCAGACTCATCTAAAGCAGTTTTGAAGTCCGCTTCGACCAGGTTAATACGGCTAATTTGCAGGTAGCAGATCAGCCAGCTAGAGAGCAGTCCAATCAGCCCTAACCCCCAGCCCGACAGGTGAGCCGGTATGTGCCAGTCTCGCTGTTGAACCAGCATTAAACCCAGCGTCAATGCTAGCGTCATGCTCAAAAGCAGACCATAGACGCTGGTGTTTGCCAGCAGCCCCAGCGCCAGACACATTAGCAAAATAACGATCGAGGTCGACTTTTGGCCGGTCTGTTGGGGTTGGTTATCGGGTGTTTGGTCGGCTGTTCGTCGAAACTGTAGCCAGCTGTATAGGCTACAAAATATCAAAATGAATAGGAGTCCTAAGCTATAGCTACGGCTGACGATGGCATATTCATAGAAATTAAAATAGCCAAAGGCCAGTAAGCTTCTTTGTAGCCGCGTAAACGGTGAAAATTTAGCGATCAAACAGACATTTACGGTCGCAATTCCCAGATGGAAAAGCTGCATGAGCAAAGGGTTGGGACTGATCTTAGCCAGCCCATACAGACACAGATGCCACAGAGCAGGATGCCCTTCTGTGCGCATGTTTTCCCATAGATCGATGAGGGAGGTACTATCACGGGCCAGCATCCATGCCTGGAGTTCGTCTCTCCACATTTCATGGTGTAAGATGCCAACCAGCCCCAAAACAGCGAATAAAGCTGTGAGACCAACCGTAAAGCTTACGAAGGTTCCTCTCGACCCCTGTTTTTGAAAAGCCGCAGTTCTCATATTCGGGGGTATTGTGGGGGGCTGAAGCTAAAAATTGCGCTCAGGCCTACCCTTTAGCTCGCTGTTGGCAAGCCGCCAAGATGCCGGGTGTTAGTGAGCACTTGGATGGGTAGCGCAGCAGATGCAAGCAGCGCAGCGGACGTATCAATCGCCTTGGGGCCTATTGCCTGATAACCACTTCAACCAAAGGTCGAAACAACCACTTCAACCTTTGGTTGAAATTGCGGCACTAAAGCGGGGCGGCTGGTCAAGAGCGTTGGATATGATTTTTTACTATAGTTTTCGCCTGGTTTCAGGGGAAAAATGGGTTGATTTTCGAGGGGGGTCCAAGTGGCACCGGCCGCCTGGGATATTGCCCAGACAGCAGCAATATCCCAAATTTTGGGCGTGGCCTCTACCGCCCCTAGACTGATCCCTGCAGCGACGGTGAGCAGGTTGTAGGTCGCCACTCCCAGCATTCGAATCTTGCACGGAAAGGGCTTTTGTAAGACCGCTAAGCTGCGGGCGCAGAGGCTAAAAAACTGGGTACCAGATGGCTGCTCTGGTGACGTCTGAATGGGGCGACGGTCGAGAAACGCCCCGTCAGGAGATTGCAGCCCAGACTCGCCCATCCAGTAGCCGTGAAAACGCTGGTCGAGGCAAGGAATATAAACGTGACCAAAGACCGGTGTGCCCTGATAGAGCAGGCCTAACGAAATGCCCCATAGCGGAATGCCCCGCGTAAAGTTGGTGGTGCCGTCAATGGGGTCAATAATCCAGCACCAGTCTGTGGCGGGAAAGATATGCTCTACTTCTTCGCTGAGGACGCCGTAGTCCGGGAATTCTTTTTGTAGAAGGCGGCGTAGCTCACTATCGGCCCACTGATCTGATTGGGTGACCAGGCTGCCATCGGCCTTGGTTTCTGCCGTAGCTGAGCCAAAGTCCTTGAGCAGCTGAGCCCCGACTCGGGCGGTAGCAGCTTCGGCGGTATCGAGAATATGTTGCCAGTTGGGAGTCATGTTAGTCCATATCGCTTTCTAAAGCTGCTGCGATCGCAGCTTTGGCATTGAGTTGAAATTCGCGGATGTTGACTCGGCTGAGGAGTGCGATCGCAACCAGCATCCCCACCGCCTGGGTGATAAATACCAGCGCATAGGCAGGCAGCATCTGCTCGTCAGAGATCGGCCCTGCGTAGAATAGGCTCATCCCTTTTTTGCCGAGTGACAATACGGCTCCGCCCAGCACCGTTGACCCACCCCGAGCCATGGCTTGGGCCAGCCCCCATGCGCCGATAAAGGTTCCTGCCGTCTCGGCCACCGTCAGATCGAGCATCAGCAAAATGGACCCGGTGGTTAGGACCCCTGCGGCCAGGCCAAACAGCGAAATGGCTGCCATCAGTACCGGTGGAGACGCAGTTAACCCTGAGAGACTGAGTAGCACCAGGCAAAAAGCGGCCCAGAGGCAGCCAATCTTAATGGTGCGTTTTTTACCCCAGCGAGGTGCGAGCAAAAAGCCAGTGCCGATGATGCCCAGCAGCGTACCCATGCCAAAAAAAGCATTGAGCTGAGTGGTTTCAGAAATTTTCATGCCAAAGATTTGGCCGCCGTAGGGCTCCATCACCGCATCCTGCATAAACAGACTGAGACTTAGCGTTAGCAAAAACACAAAGAAAAGTCCCGTTTGGCGGCTAGCGGTCAGTATTTTAAGCGCTCTGGCCAGGGTGAGGCCCTCTTCGCGAGGTTTAGACTGGGTGCGCTGCTGCAGCCGGGAAAATTTTTTCTCGATGCCAAAGGTACTTAAAATCGCCAGACCGCACACGATGGCGGGGGCCACAATGAAGAGGCGATTGATCGAGCTTTGCAGCTCGACTAGAGAGGGCTCATCGCCAAGGGACTTCAGCACAATCGAGGTAATGATCACCCCAAAGATAATCCCGACCATCAGCATGCTCCAGCCAATCCCCACTAGCTTAGACTGGGTTTCGTCTTCTGAAACATCTACCAGTAGCGCCGTAAATGGTGTAGACGTGGCTGACAGCGCTAACCCATATAGGGCAAACATCAGCGCCAGCAGGGCCACCCACGGATAAACCTGTGCCCCCCAGCCAACGGCTTCGACACTGGCTCCGATGCGCCAAACGACTTGCACGGCAATATAGGCTGTTACCCACATAGAGACGATGCCTGTCCAGATATAGCCGCTGCGGTGGTAGCCAAACAAAGGTTTGGTGTCAGAGAGCTGCCCAAACCAAACTCGAGCAGGTGCCATAAACTGATGAACTGCAATCGTACCTGCGGCAATCAGGGCAGGCACCCTCAACTCGTCGATCATGACCCGGTTGAGGACACCCAGCGTCAGCAGTGACATGATGCCCAGGCCCATATTAAAGACCCCTAGTCTCAGCATGCTGAAGATGCCCAGCTGAGGCAGGGTATCGTCAGGGACAGAAGGCATAATATCTGGGATGTTTTGGCTGCTCATAGCTTAGTGATGATGTCTATTGAGTAGATGTCTAGCCAGTAAAAAATTACGGTGCATGGCACTGCACTCAGTTAATGATTTCAGCATATCGGTTAAAGGCCGTCTCATCACCGATGCGTGTAAATACATCCTGAATGGCGGTCAAGGTAATGATCGGCTCGTGGGGGGAGCTGGTAACGATACTCACCAGGCCTACTACATTGTCGACATTGTCGACGGGTTTAATGACTTTGCTGGTATCAATGATTTCCAAGCAGGCCTAGAGACCCTGGTGCTGCACGGCTCAATCGGTGATTACACCGTTCACCTGACCGGTAGTGGCACCGACAGTCAGATTTTCTATCAGGGTGATCGCATTGCCATCTTAGCCAGCGTGACAGGTCTAGATCTGAGCGCCAATGCTGAATTTGTCTAGTGACACTTAATACTTGACCATCAGCTGACGAATGTGCTCAGCTAGCTGCTGGGCACTGTCTTTGACGGCCAATTTGCCTGCGGCGTAGGCCATTTTGTCTAGCTGTTCAGGGTCTTGCAGCAGCCTCAGCACCTGGGCTTGGAGACGGTCAACGGTCAGTGTCTCTTGGGGCTCGACGATGGCTGCCCCTACGTCTGCAAAAACGGCTGCATTGTAGGCCTGATGGTCTTCGGCGGCAAAGGGGTAAGGGATTAAAATAGAGGGGGTCTGGGCCATGGCTAGCTCGGTCAAAGTCCCGGCCCCGGCGCGCCCGATGACTAGGTTAGCCCGGTTTAGCAAGGCGGCCATATCACTGTAAAACGGTCGATGGATATACTGCGGGTGACTGAGGCTATCGACATCGGGATCATTGCTGCCGGTCTGGTGAATCACCCATGCGCCAGCCTCAAACCAAGCAGGAGCTGCAGCTCGAACCCTCTGATTGACGGCAACTGCGCCCTGGCTTCCCCCCACGACTAAAATCACCGGCACCCCTGAGGGTATCGAAATATTAGATAAGTCGGACTGCAAGGTTGAGAAAAATTGGCTGCGGACGGGTGTCCCAACGCATAGGGTTTTAGCCTCAGGCAGGTGTTTGGCGGCCTCCTGAAACCCCAGGGCAACCAGGCTGCACCCGCGACTCAACCAGCGAGTGACTTTACCAGGTAGCGCATTGGACTCGTGCAAAATGGTGGGCAAACCCAGGCTGCGAGCGGCTACGATTGCAGGGGCCGCAATGTAGCCGCCTGTGGTAAAGACGCCCTGGAAATCATTTTTTTTGAGTAGATAGCGAACGTGTAGCGTGGATCGCACAAGCTGTAACAGCAGTTTTAAGGAGCCGATGCCTAGCCTGCCTTGGACACCTCCCATGCGAATCAGGTGGAGCGGATAGCGTGCAGGCACTAGCTCAGTTTCAAGCCGGTTGGGTACGCCAAGCCATTCGATATCATAGTCAGACAGGTGCTCTGCGGTTGCGATCGCAGGAAACAAATGCCCGCCAGTGCCGCTGGCCGCAATCAAGATCTTGCCCGCGTTTGAGCTCTCTGATAGCCCATTTGGGAGGCCATTTTGGAGACCCAGTTGGGAGTTAATTGTAGGATGCATCTGACGATTTATCGAACTGTCGGCCATAATTGAGATACCCGAAACACCCTACCTCAGGGTACCTTGGATACAGGTCCTAGGTTATATTATTCGACTAATGGTGCCCCAGCGGTGCCCCCACTCACGAGGAGTAAATTTTAATGACTAAATGTCGCACCTGGCAGTTTTTTTCGCTCGGTTTAGCCAGTCTCGCACTGAGTTGGGCACCCCATGTCAAAGCGGCATCCCCCGAAACGGCTCCGCCTGAGCTGACCGATTCGCTCACCCAGCTCGAAGCGGCTGCCAATGCGCAAGATTTAGACGAAGTCATGGGTTTTTATGATGAAACCTTTACCAATGAAGATGGATTTACCACAGAGACTCTGCGCAGCTCTCTAAGTGAGCTATGGGCTCAGTATGAGACCCTCAGCTATCGGATTGAGCTCCAGTCTTGGGAGCAGTCAGAAGGGGGCTATGTAGCCGAAACGGTCACCTATATCAACGGCACTCGAATCACCCCTCGGCCCCTTACCTTAGAGTCTGTCATTCGCTCACGGCAGCAGTTTGAAGGCGGAGATATCGTCTCACAAGAGATTTTGTCAGAACGCAACCAGCTGACGTCCGGCGATAGCCCTCCCGATGTGACCGTGCTGTTGCCGGAGCGGGTTGCCCCCGATGAAAGCTATAGCTTTGATGCGATTGTGCAAGAGCCGCTGGGCGAGCGATATCTTTTAGGCACAGCTATTGACGAAGGGGCGACCGCCGAAGATTTCTTTACTGCCCGTCCCCTTGAGCTAGAGCTGCTCTCAGCCGGGGGGTTGTTTAAGGTGGGAGATGCCCCTGAAGGCTCTGATAGCCTCTGGATTTCGGGACTATTGGTTCGTGATGACGGCCTTACGGTGATTACCCGCCGTCTGAGAGTGGAGTAGGGCGCAAACTGCGCCCTACTCTGGCCTACGCAGCTAACCTACTACATAGCTAATGTTCGGTTTTTATCGTGCTGTTCAGGCTGCGGATGCAGCTGCAGTCGATTCATGCCGTCGGGTGAGATCGCACCCCAAATGTCAGCGTCAGTCAGGTTAGCGTTGACTAAGTTAGCACCGCTAAAGTCTGCGGCCCGCAAGTCGGCGCTGATCAAGACTGTCCCGGTTAGGTCAGCCTGGCGTAAGCAGCAGCGACGTAGGTTAGCGTGGGTGAGATTCGCCTTCGACAAATTCACATGGCGCAGCCGAGCCCACTGCAAATCAGCCCCTTCTAGATTGGCGTTGGCCAGGTTCGTGTAGCTAAAGTCAATTTCGGGTAGACACAGTCCGCTTAAGTCACAGTCGCTAAAATCCAAATTGTGGAATTCGCGCTGCCCTTGTTGATAACGTTCAAGTAGCTGATCAACGCTTAACTGTAATACATGTGATTGCATGTCGAGTTCCTCGTCCGACACTTATATGTGAGGAAACCATAAAGCTTGTGACAGCCATCACCTCGTCTCAGGCCAGATTAGGATTGGGGGTATGAATTGGAACAACTGGTGTACACCAGTCTCCGGCATCTGAACAATTTCTGAGGGCAGCTTCAGTCTGAGGGCCGACAATACCATCAATTGAACCGTTATAAAATCCTAAATCTTTAAGACGCAGCTGTAGCGTTTTGCGCTGCGAGGCTTGCATACGGTTGGACATATCCAATAAAAGCTGCTTTAACCAAACCTGATCGACGGCCTGCTTTAGCTGGCACTGGGTTTGAGTAATCTGGTCTTCGTCGATAAAATGATGCCAATGGGCCAGCATGTGATCGGCCTCATCAATTAAAAAGCTGAGCATGGCATCGTTTTGCGCTTCACCTAAAATTTCGGCTATACGGTCGGCATCAACGTCATCGAAGACCAGTTTGGATGAGATTTCGCAATATTCTTTGACGATGTCTCGATACTGAATGGCGTGATGTACCAAAGTCGGTGAGTTTGTCATAAAAACCTCCAGTCACCAGAAATCTACAGCATTGTTTTGCTGCGGTTGCTTTTGTGCCCAGGGGTTAGGTCCCAAAAGCTACACCAAAACAATGCCTGCCTAACCTAGGCACTATCCGGTCTAGATCCTGAGTTTTACCTGGGGCAAAGTTGCCTAAGGGTCAACGACAGGTCGAATAGAGCCAAAGCTGAGATCACACCCTCTATGGGTCTGAGGCACTAATCTTATGTGATCCGAATCATGGCGTCGTGACAGCTAATTTTATAAAGAAGTGAAGAAGAGGACATGAAGGGTGTGCAAAGTGGCGCTTGCTTAGAGTGCCCTGCCCCTTTTCGTCACACGCAGTGGCGGAATGTCACTATTTATATAGGTAGTCTTTTGCGCATTCCATGCCAAACCTTCCCCCCATGCCTCCTCAAGACCCATTAGATGTCGCACTCTCAGAGATTTTGGGTCAGGGGAATTCCTATGCTTACTCTGCGATCGCAACCATACGACGTCACCTCTATAGTTTTCACCTTACCCACTTGTACGAACCCGACGAGATTTTATTTGACGCCTACCTGCGGGGTAAAGAAGCCCAGCGTAAAGGTGAAATTATTCGCAACCCCCATGCCTGGTTAAAAAGCACCGCTTTCAACATCATTAGAGAAAACAGTCGCAAAGTTCGCAGACACAGCTGTGTTGTTTTTGAAGAGAATGACGGCAAAGTCAGCGCACCCACCGTTGATATGTTAGATACCCTTGCCCTCGACCATCAGGTAACGCTGCTGTATAAAGCCTTGCGAGAATTTGCTAAAGAAGACTGCCATACAGCCCAGCTGCTTTGCTGGCGCACTATCGAACAGCTCTCCTGGGACGAAATCAGCGCCCGACTGATTGCCCTCGGCGAGGAATTGCCGAACAACGCCACCCTACGGCAGCGGGTCTCGCGTGCCAAGAAACGAATTCGCCATATTTTGCATGGGCTCGGGCTGCCGATGAGGTAGTGCTGTGTCAGTTTCTTCTAAAATTCTACGGTTGCCAGACTACTATCCTTAGGCAGCGGGTCTCGGTTTGGGGTTTGAATGAGATAGAGGGTAGGCTCAAATCAAATAAGGCTGGAGGTCTCTAACCATCGCCTCACTTGCCCCATCAGCCGTGACCCATTCAATCTGATCGGCGCTGACTGCGCCTAACCCCAAGTCGGCGGCGCGGCGGATTTGGGTGAGATTCCAAATTGAGCCCTGAGACACTTCGGGGGTGGTACCGAGCATTCGCAGAATGGCGATACCGACGGCGTCGATAGCGATGCGGTCGGTGCTGGCCAAAATGACGCCGGGCTGGGCCAGCTGCCCTTGCTCAGGGCCGCCGTTGATAAAGGCTTCGACGCCGTCGATGATAATTAGGGCAGGGCGATAGGTTTTATTGATATCGGCAATCATCAAGCGCTGGTTGGCAGAGCGATGCAGCTCTCGCATATAGTCGTGGGGGTCACCGGGCACGGTGCGGGCAACCATGCCCACGGTATTTTTTAGCGATAGAGTAAAGTGGCCGCCAAACCGATGGGTCTTGAGGCAGCAGGTGTTGATGATGGCATCTGAGTCGAGGATGGGTTTTGCGATCGCAAAACCCTGAGACCAGCTAGTACCCGCTGCGTCAAAATATTGCCAGTCATCCCGACCCAGTTCATCAAACACTAAAGTATTGAATCCATGGCGCTCCGCCAGGTCAAATACCCCTTTGCGCTGCATCGCCCCTCGAGTTTCGGCCATGCCAGAGCGATCGCCCACGGTGATCTGACTGGCCCCATCCGCTTTCACGATTTGCACAAGTGCTTCTAAAACAGCGGGATCCGTTGCCGCTGGAGCCGGGTCGCCCGTGTTGTAGTTGGGTTTGATAAACACCCGCTTGTTTGCAAACGATACAGGCTGTAGCAGTTCCACCGCCTGCTGTACCCCAGCTGCCCGGTCGGAGGTTTTAACCAGCACTACCCGGTGGGGAGAATTCCCAGCCGCCGCCATCAGCGGTGCCCCCTCTGTTTCAACAACAGATTTTAAGACAGACGCCTGGGCAGGTGGAGACACCTGGGGACGGTTGGCGGCAAATCGGTTCAACAAGGGTGGGAGGGCGATTGCGCCGCTGGCTAATCCGAGGTGGCGGAGCAGGCGGCGGCGGTTGAGGGAGGGGAGATGGCTCATTGGCGTTGATGGGTGGGGGAGAGATGGATTTGAGATTGTTGTGAGGTCATTTGTTTACTCAACCTTAGAGGGTGTTTGAAAAGTTTTGATAGGTCAAATT
>JBCBZL010000066.1:0-17334 GCA_039815385.1 Cyanobacteria bacterium P01_A01_bin.114 | reverse complement strand
GCCAAGTTTTTTTGCTTTAGAGCGATTATTTGAGAGCGTGAAGGGGATATACAAGCTTATGTTGGCAACTATCAAGTCTGGGACTAAAAATCACGCTCAGCTACTCGCTCAGACTCTAGAACAATCGCTCAATTTTTTGTCTCTAGGGAGAACAGTAGGGGTTTCCCTCGGAATCGTCAGCGCTATATTAGCGGGCGGTATACAGCCCGCCCAAGCTGAAGGGCACATGCATGGGCAGGCGGTTTCAGTTTCGGCCCAAAGGCAGTCACTTCAAGGAACGCATCATTTAGAGAAGAAAGCAAAGCAGCCTTCAACGATGCCCTCAACGATGCTGTCAAAGGTTTCAACCTACCGCCCCGAAACCGGCCTATCACTCGAACGCAGTCGCACCCATCAGTCAATCCAGCCGCTGTTGGCCCAGGGTGCCGCCAGCCAAGAAGTGGCAGCTACCGATAGCGAACTGCCCAATGACGGAGTTTACTTATATGGTCAGCAGCCCTTACCTGATCAGCTAGCTACGGCTTACCTAGTGTTTGAGGCGAGAGCAGGCGTGATTTTGGGCGCGTTCTACATGCCTCACTCTTCCTTTGACTGTGTGCAGGGCCAGTTTCAAGAAACGCAGCTAGCGCTAACGATTACTGACAGCTACGCCCAAGACACCTTCGAATATGCTGTTGGGCTCGAGCGAGATGCTCAGGTCGCTAGCCTGGAGGGCGCTGCTGCTATAGCTCTTGAAGGCTATCATCGAATTCAGCAGGTGACCGATAACGATCTGCGGATGATAGAAACCTGTAAGACCTTTTACAGCGAAGAAATTTAGGCTGTTACAGCGGTCACTAAATCACAACTTGAGTTAACTTAACCTAAAGAGGGCTCAAGTCGGGTTCTGTAGGTGTCATGTGAATGCAGCCGAAAAAGCTTTTAGCATTGAGTTTGCCAGTAAGATCGCAGCCATTGTGGGTTTGTTTAAAGGGCAGCTGCCCGACCTGCGGGCTGATTTAAAGCCGTGGATTAACGATCCGGATGTTCAGGATCTGGTTGACCCTGACTCGATTGATATCGGGTTTCATTTTCCGGGGGTCAGTCGAGCGTTCAGATGCCGAAGTTTGCTGGTTCAAATTCGGTTTCACCGGGAGGGGGGCGAGTCGTCGAGTCGCCATGTGCGCCGTGCGATCGGCGTCGAAATAGCCGGATTTGACCATAGCGGTCAGCAATGGCGATTATCCACCATTCACGACTGGCAGTTCGAGGGGAAAACCGTCCCTGAAACCGACGCGGGCGATCAGCTCAAGGACTGCTGCCGCCAAATTTTTGACATTTTTAATGCTGAGTAGTCGCCCTGCCAACCGCTCATTCAAATCGCTAAGATACCAGCTGCTTTGAGCTAAAATTAGAGACTGCACTGGTATTGAGTCACCCCACAGCTATGAGCAAAGGCACCTTATTCGACAAAGTCTGGGATCTACACACGGTGGCAACCCTACCTTCGGGGCAAACCCAGCTGTTTATCGGGCTGCACCTGATCCATGAGGTCACTAGCCCCCAAGCTTTCGCGATGTTGCGTGAACGGGGTCTCAAGGTGATGTATCCAGAGCGGACAGTGGCCACAGTGGACCATATTGTCCCGACTCAAAGTCAGGCTCGCCCCTTTGCCGACCCCCTAGCCGAAGACATGATTGCGGCCCTCGAGGATAATACCTCCGACAGTGGTATTAAATTTTACAACGTGGGCTCAGGTAGACAGGGCATTGTCCATGTGATTGCCCCAGAGCAGGGGTTGACCCAGCCTGGCATGACGATTGCCTGCGGCGATAGTCACACATCGACCCACGGTGCGTTTGGTGCGATCGCATTCGGCATCGGCACCAGTCAGGTCCGAGATGTGTTAGCCTCCCAGACTCTGGCCTTGGCAAAGCTAAAAGTACGCCGGGTTGAGGTCAATGGTCAGCTGTCCCCCGGCGTCTATGCCAAAGATGTGGTGCTACACATTATTCGCAAGCTTGGGGTCAAGGGTGGCGTAGGCTATGCCTACGAATATGCCGGCAGCACCATCGAAGCCATGTCGATGGAAGAGCGCATGACCCTGTGCAATATGTCTATCGAAGGCGGTGCCCGCTGTGGCTACGTCAACCCCGATCAGATCACCTATGACTATCTGCAAGGCCGCGACGCCGCCCCCCAAGGAGACGATTGGGAGAAAGCCGTCGCCTGGTGGACTGGCCTGCGCAGTGACGCAGAGGCCGAATACGATGATGTCGTCACTTTTGAGGCATCCGATATTGCCCCCACTGTCACCTGGGGCATTACCCCTGGGCAGGGGATTGGTATCCACGAGACGATTCCCACCTTAGATCAAATTCCAGAAGAAGAGCGCTCCACTGTACAAGAAGCCTATGACTATATGGCGCTGGCCCCTGGCCAGCCAATTTTAGGCACTAAAGTAGACGTATGCTTTGTTGGCAGCTGCACCAACGGCCGCATCAGCGACCTGCGCGAAGCAGCCAAAGTGGTTCGGGGCCAGCATGTTGCAACCGGGATCAAGGCTTTTGTAGTCCCCGGCTCTGAGCGCGTCAAGCAGCAGGCCGAAGCCGAAGGCCTAGACGAAATCTTTATAGAAGCTGGATTCGAATGGCGTGAACCCGGATGCTCAATGTGTCTGGCTATGAACCCTGACAAGCTAGAGGGCCGTCAGATCAGCGCTTCATCTTCTAATCGAAACTTTAAGGGTCGCCAGGGCTCAGCGTCTGGACGGACCTTGCTGATGAGCCCTGCTATGGTCGTTTCGGCAGCGATTGCAGGTCAAGTCAGCGATGTCAGAGAACAATAGCCACAAAACGATAAGCAGAAGTTGTCATCCTCTTAACCTTTTCACTACTTTTCCTTAAGGAAGAGGTACGAATATAGCCCTGTAGCATCCAAGGTGTTGAAAACTTATATCCCTGGTTATTTTCTTATATCAATTTTTCACCAGAGATGGCCGTTAGCTAAAACACATCTTTCCCGGTAATTATGCTCTGTCATCATTGCCTTGGTTTGCTGATGTTGGGGATTCCTCTCAAGCAGGAAACTGAATCAGACCTTTCCAGCTGGAGTGAAGGCCCCTAGTTTTTGATGTAAGTTAGGGCAAATGCGTGTCTGTGATTTCTTCTAAGCTCATTAATCGCTCCCCTGAAGCCATTCAAGCCCATCCCCGCAAGGAATTTGTAGAGCTGCTTGAGCAGCTTTACCGTGAGCGAACGTTGACCCCTCATCCAGCCGGTCGCAGCCTGCCACTGCGGCGGCGAGAGATCTATGTCATTTGTCGAGGCATCATTCAGCTCCACACCATTCACCCCGATGGCAACGAAACGCTGCTGGGCTTAGCGGGTCCTTCTATGCCTTTCGGGCTACCCCTTACGGCGGTCGATCCTTATTGGGTCACCGCATTAACTGATGTTGACTTGCTGCCACTTTCAATGAATGAGGTAGAGTCATCCCCCCCCCTGATGGCAGGAATGTTTTTTCATCTCATCCGACGCTTGCAGCAGACAGAGGCCTGGCTGGCACTATCGGGTAAGCGACTGGTCGCTGATCGGCTCAGCCACTTGTTGATTTTGCTGGCGCAAGAGTTTGGCCAGGTCGAGACCCAGGGTGTGCGCCTGACCGTGCGCCTGACCCATCATCAGCTCGCTACCATCATTGGCACGACTCGAGTGACCGTAACCCGGCTGCTGCGCGATTTTCGGAACGAAGGCTGGCTAACCATTCACCAGCGGCAGCTGATTATTAGCCCCAGCGTCCTAGATTTGGGTTAAAGCAATATTCAATACCAGAGGGCGTAAGATTTTACACCCCTGACAGGCTCCTGTTTCAAATTGGGGGCTTCATTCGGCCTGGGTATTAGCCCCTATCGGGGTGATCAGCCCATCAATGCTCTGACGGCCTTTTTCTTGCTGATATCGGGCCAGGCCATCGGCCCCTTTGCGCTCAGCCCAGTCGAGCAGCGCTTGCCGCTGGCCTTGATAGGCGAATAGAGGAACCCCCATACCGCATGAGGTTTGCACTCGATCAACATCAACTACAATGATTTGGCGTGTACCAGAAAGAGGGGTAAATCTCTCGATTAGCCCTGCCCAGGCAGGTTGCCCGGGCAACACAGTTTGCCCTTGACCATAGAGGCGCAAAATCATCGGCTTATCGACAAAGGCACAGAACATCAGCGTAATTCGGCCATTCTCTTGCAAATGGGCCGACGTCTCGTTGCCGCTGCCAGTCAGATCTAAGTAGGCAACCTGTGTGGGTGAAAGCATCCGAAATGAATCTAACCCCTTGGGCGAAAGGTTGACGTGCCCGGTCGCCGTCAGCGGGGCGGTAGCCACGAAGAAAAGCTGCTGCTGTTGAATAAAGGCCGTCAACTCCGGCGTGATTTGCTCATATACTTTCGCCATCTCGAGCTACCATAGGGGTCAGACTTCAGTATTTCAATATTCAGTATTTCATCAGTATCTCAACATATAGAGTAGCAGCGCAGATGGCTCAGGTTCAATCAGTCACTGGCCCCGGCATTCCCCTCAAGGGCAACGACATCGATACCGATCGCATTATTCCAGCCCGGTTTTTACGCTGTGTTACGTTTGACGGGCTAGGCAAATCGGTGTTCGCCGATGACCGTAAGCAAAGCAGCGGTAGCCATCCCTTTGATCAACCCCAGTATCAAGATGCTGAGGTGCTTGTGGTCAATCGCAACTTTGGCTGTGGATCATCCCGCGAACACGCGCCTCAGGCCATCAGTCGCTGGGGCATTAAATTCATAGTGGGAGAAAGTTTTGCCGAAATTTTCTTTGGCAACTGTGTCGCTATCGGTGTCCCATGCGTCACCGCTGATGCTGAAACAGTCAGTCAGCTCCAAACGCTAATCGAGCAGAGCCCAACGCAGCCCATCACGATTGATTTAGAAACTCTCCGGGTTACCTGTGGCGACTTTAGCGCATCGGTCTCAATGGAGGCAGGCCCCCGGCAAATGTTTCTTGCTGACACCTGGGATGCTTGCAGTCAACTGGTCAGGAACGCCGATGAGATTCGAAAGACGGCTCAGAGGCTGCCTTATTTGCAATATTCTAGGCAAGGGGTGCGGGCATAACCAAAAGGGAAATTTTTTCATGATTGACGCTAATCCTTTGGCGCTAATCCTTTGGCGCTAGTCATCTAGATGCGAAACCTGAAGATCTCAACAGCGTCAGATGGGGTGTTTGAGGGCTCTAGCTGAATTCGCTGACTGTCTTCGATAGCCCTGGCTAAGGGAGCTACGGGCGCTGGCCAGGCAGAGCCAGTATTTTGAACAGCTTGAACAGCTTGGATAGGCTGGGCAGTTGCGATCGCGGTGCTTTCTTGCTCAACCACACTGTGGCGACTCTGCTGAGAAGAGATCGCTTCAGGCTCAGCTGCATTAGCGAGGGGGGCTACGGCTCCAGTTACAACGGTCAGTGCAAAGGCAGTCAGTAAGTAGCGGGGCATAATTAGGGTCCTCATAGGTCAGTATGGGTTTAAGCTCTGTGATGAAGCTCTCTAGATAGCTCTCTAGATAAGAGAATGCCAATGCTGCCTGAGGTGCCCCTGACGGCTGACTAAAGGTTAATTGAAAACTTTCTGAGAATGGGTGAGTGAAATGGGTGACCGTGGTCACAAACCGATTAGGATAATGTCTAAGACCCAATCCGAATACAGCCATGCCACTGATTAAAGTCCAAACGTCGGTTGATGCCCCTGCCCCAAACACTGTTGAAGACCTGCTCAAAGATCTGTCCGCTAGCTTGTCTAAACACTTGGGGAAACCGGAATCCTATGTCATGACTGCATTCGAGCCATCGATCCCCATGACCTTTGCCGGGACGACCGATCCTACATGCTTCATTGAGATTAAAAGTGTGGGTACAATGGGTGGGGCCAAAACCCAGGCTATGAGCCAAGATTTTTGTACAAAAGTACAGACAGCGCTTGGGGTCCCCACTAATCGTACCTACATCGAGTTTGCTGATGCCCAGGGAGCCATGTGGGGATGGAATGGCACCACCTTTGGCTAACGGGCAAATAAGTCCTTTGGATAAGCTGGCTATCTTTAATGTCTCTTTATCCGCGTTTACAGGCTTTTTAATGTGCGCGCCTTAACCCCCCGTTACAGTGAGGTTAATTCCTGAACAAAACCTATATTAAAAGCTCTATGGGTTTGCCCCGGCGGTTTCGCCGGGGCAGTTTTATTGGCAACAAGGTTGATCAGCCAACAATGCCCCGTCGATAACATTGACCAATGACATCAACCTTCAGAGGGACTTTATCGAAATTCACCGCGTTTTTACGGCAGTGGTTTTGGGTATGCTCTAAATTAAGGATGGCTTCCAAAGAATCCGTTGATCACATATTTGATCACACATTTTATACAGAACTCCACTTTCTATACGAAACCTCCTTATGACTTAATAACCCCGGCAGGTATCCTGCTGGGGTTATTTATCAAATTAAGCTGGAACTTAGATTTGGCAGGCTTGGGACCTCTGTCGTTTCCCGACTAACGTCGTTGGCCCAGCTAGCGGTTGACCCATAGAAGAACCTAGAGAGGCTCTCCGTCGAGCAGTTCAATTTGCCCTGACTCTCGAGCGCACTCGAGTCGCCACCGCTGACCATTGACCTTGCCAGGTAAAAATCCAGCAATGGTCAAGTATGATTCTTGCCCTTCATAGTTGACTTTAACGAGCAATTCTCCCCGGCTTTGGCTCACGATCAGGGCCGCCACCTCAAATTCACCTTCTTGTTCCCAAGGTCGTCGGGGAGCTAAGGGGTCTTGGCTAGCCTCGCGGGCAACTGCGGAGAGGTTATCAGAGTTTTGATTGGAAGTAGCCATAATACTAACGGGGAGTGGGTTTACAGAAGAGACCCTCACTTTCTAGCGGAGAATACCTGTGAGGCTATCATCTTTTTTATAAGAAAACTGTTCTTTAGATGCCTACAGTATTCCTAGGGGGGTGGCATATTCTTTATAGTTTAAGCGCTTTACTACCCTATTTATCAGCCACAGGCTTTTTTTCAGTGCAGTACTGGCGGATGAATTTCTTATAGGGCAATCATTTTCACGATCCCATTAGCGATTGTCCGTAACTTCAGCATCTCTTTATGAGAATCCACCGCCTTTTGCAACGATTGGCTGTTTATAGCAATTGACTGGTTGCAGCGATTTGGGTCAGTGGCTCTCAAAATCTAGAACGGCACGTCTGGACCCGGTTGAGAAGGCGGCTTAGCCTTTTCAAGACTCTGGGGGCTCGTATCGGCCTCTTCATCCAGGTTTACAATTTGGCCATTGAAAAATTGGGCAAAGCTTTTGACACTGCGATCAAACTCGCTGTCGATTGACCAGCTGGCCGAGGGGTCAGGCGGTGGGGCAGTGGGATGCTGGGACGGCGAGGAGGGGGGAGAAGCAGGTGAAGGGGGGAAAGCGGGCGAAGGGGGGGAAGCAGAGGGAGCAGGGACGGAATTTTGGACTGGCTTCCCTGGAGGCGGATTTCCTGGAGACTGATGCTCTGGAGGTTGACTGCCCTGGGGTTGAGCAGGGTGGGCGTGACCGTCACCCCCACTAGAAGGTGGGGACGCGGGCGACACAGCAGACGCTTCGGGCGGCTCGTCTGCAGCCATGACAATCAGAGAGACTTTAACCTTGTGACCAAAAACTTTCTCGAACGCGGTTTCGACATTAGATAGCCGATCTTGAGCCATTCTCAGCAGCGGTTTTGAACGAATGCCAACGCGGGCTTCGACCCCGTCGAAGTCGATCAGCTGGCACTGCTGCCTCATCAAGGCCTGGGTTCCAAAGGGTTGCAGATTAGCAATAATCTGAGCCCAGATGTCTTTGATACTGCCGATAGCTGGTTGAGGCAAGGCTGTCGGTTCTTTAGGCGCGTCATCAGCGGTTTGATTAGCCGCAGGGGGTGAAGGCGACGTTTCTGGAGCCGGGCGTGCTGGTTGATGGGGGGCTGCTGTCGGGGAAGAGGTGGATGCTGTCTGCGACGTAGTTTTTGAGGGCGCAGTTTTTGAAGGCGCAGTTTTTGAGGACGCAGGCGGCGGGGTCGATGGGGTCGTGGCTGACTGCGCTGGCGCGACAACGGGGTTGGCGGCGGGTCGAGCAGTCGGCAGAACAGCCGCAGCGGATGGATCGCTAGCTACGCCCAAAGCTGAGGGCAGCAGCCCCATTAAGGTAATCTCTAGCCAGAGCCGTGGCTGGGTCGTATTTTTGACCTGGACTTCGGCGCTTCTCAGGTGTTGCTGACTGGCTAACAGCAGCGGCACTGGCAAAGTTTCGGCAAAACGGATCATCTCTGCCCAGGTGGGTGGGGTAACGGCGACTAAATCTTGCCGTTGGCTGGCGGTTTTGGCGATTAGTAAGTCACGGTAAAAGCCCACCAGGCTTTGCAGTACGATCAGGGGCTCTCGGCCCCGATCCATCAGGCGGCGTGCCTGTTCTAGTAGCAAAGAGCCGTTATCGGTGGCAATGGCCTGAACCAGAGCAAGCAAGTCGCGCTCCGGGACTGCACCGACCAAGTCCCACACGCGTTCGACGGTGACTTCGCCGTCGAGCAGCCCTAGCTGGTCGAGCAGACTCTCGGCATCTCGTAACCCTCCCTGGGAAATTTGGGCCACTAGCTGCAGAGCATCTGCGGTAACCGGGATGGTTTCTGCCTCGGCGATGACATTGAGATGACGCACCATCTCATCGAGAGGAATGCGCCGAAAATCAAACCGCTGACAGCGGGAAATAATAGTGGGCAATACTCGCTGTGGATCCGTCGTGGCTAGCACAAAGACAACTCGAGCCGGCGGTTCCTCCAACGTCTTGAGCAGCGCATTAAACGCGGCGGTGCTCAGCATGTGGACTTCATCTAAGACGTATAGCTTGTAGCGACACTGCACGGGGGCAAACTGGGCGCGTTCGATCAGTTCTCGGATATTGTCTACGCCGGTATTGCTGGCGGCGTCGATTTCGACAATATCCAGGGCAGCCCCGCTGGCAATTTCCTGGCAGACCTGGCACTGACCGCAAGGTTCAGGAGTGGGGGCACTGCTACTGAGACAGTTTAAAGATTTGGCCAAAATGCGGGCACTGGAGGTTTTGCCAGTGCCGCGAGGACCACAAAACAAATAGGCGGGGGCAATCCGGTTTTGGCGTAGGGCATTGGACAGCGTAGTTGCGATCGCACCTTGACCCACTAGCTGCCCAAACGTTTGCGGACGATATTTGTGATGGAGAGGTTCGTAGTCCATGGGTACTACGATACCGTTTCTGGAAGTGAGAAGCCAGGGGGAAGGGGGAAAGGGGAAGGGCGAAGGGGGAAGGGCGAAGGGGGAAGGGCGAAAGGGGAAAGGCGGCTGTGCTTTTCTTTCGCTCTGTTATTTGAGTTGCTTAACCAGCTGTCTAAACCGTTGGGGCATCCACAATGAAAGTATCCGCATCGTTAATGCTCTGGTCTCGCTGCAATCTCAGCTTTTTGGCAGCCACGGTCGTAGCGCTCATTCGCTGAAAAGAGCCGCCAGGGGTATAGCCGTTTAAATAAGCATCGACTAAGCGATCGAAAAGCGTACTGAGTGAAGCTGGCAGCATCTGGCAAATTTCTTCGCGGGTGGCATATTGGTCTACAAACTGCCCCATTGCCTGGATCAGTAGCGTGTTTTCGCTTTGGCTAGTCGGGTAGGATTGCTTAATAGCAGACCAGCAAGCCTCGAAAGCCTGGATTCCAGTTAACATATTTTTTGTCCCCGGTAATCGTTGAATCGTTCGCCGGTTATGTAGCAACAGCGAACTGTAGATGATATAGCTACGTATTCCAGAACAGCCTGGGGCGTCCGGAATGCGGCGACCGTTCGGGGAAAAGATCCGTAAAGCTACGGTATGAAAGGATTACAAAAGTTTAGACCTGATTGCAAAGACCGCAATATTACCAACTGACTGCTCAAACTTATTGCACAAAATGATAGGGCGGCAAGGCTTCGCTGGCCGTAATCTTCCAGAGGGAATAGTGGGTTTGCCACGCAGTCAGGTGAGCCCGCAGATCGGGGAGCTGATCGCTGGCCATGAGTAAATAGATTTTCTGCTCTATGGAATCTGGGGCTGTCTCCTGGGTAAAGTGAGGACAAACATGGGCAATCTTTAGCTGGAGCTGGCTAAGCTGCTCTTGCTGGCATTGCTGATGAGCCGCGCGCGCTTGAAGGCGCTGTCTTTGGGCAAAAAAGCGATCGTGACCTTTAACCGCCCTGTCTACCGACGGGGTCGATCGGGTAATCGGGGTTAGCCGCAGGCACACCTCAACCTGGTTTGCTAAGCACTGCAACCTTTGGCGGTACTGGACGGCATTGTTGTGCAGATGCGATCGCAGCGCGGCTTCGGATAAAAACTGTGTCCCAAATCGGAGCGGCAGCAGCGTCGTCATTTCGAATAGATCACAGATAACACGATCGTGGTTGACCACCCCAGCCACCAGCTGAGCGTCATCCTGCTGCATAGCCGTCAAATCAATGTCTATTTCTACAGCAGCACCGATGTCTGCCTCGCTAATCATCTGAACTGGCCGATTAAGCCCAGCCGGTAGAAGAGCATTAGCCGCCTGCAGACGAGGCAGCCAACAAAAAGCGTAGAGGTAAATAGCTGACATTACAGACGAGTGGGCATAGATAAGCAAGCAAACTAAGCAAAGAAAACCAAGCGAAGCCAATCAGTTGGGGGAACGGCGCTAGCAGCAAACCGGGTCAGCGTCTTAGAGCAAAAATCTAGACTTAAGCATAGCTGACCCCGATCTCCCCACCCTAGGATCATAGCCTCTCGCAATCTTCTCGATTGCCGTCTAATAATCAAAATAGAATAGGGGTTAATCAAAATTTATGGATGTTTCTGCACAAACGCCACTCGCAAAATATTCAGCAGCCCTTGGCACTCTGGAAAATACTGATCAGCCTTCGCCGAACACCGTATTATTGGTGCTTTTAGCTCGGGATGACGTCCAAAAATATATCGATCAGCTACCGGCAGAGCAGATACTCAAGCTGATTCACCTGGATGAGCGGCTCCGTCAGTCTGCTGACAAACTGTTAGCAAATACGCCTTTACCACTGTGGCGACAAAGCATGTCCGTCGATGAGATGGCCTGGTGGTGGAACTTAGAAACCCCGCCCCACCCCCTCGATCGGTTTGATTGGGTATGGAATACGCTGACGGTGACCTCGCTAGCCGCTTCGGCTAGTTTGGTACTAGACATCAGTTCTAAATTTTTAGCGGTGACGCCAGGGCTGTTTGGCTCTTTTGCCGTGATTGGCCAAAGCATCTTGACCCTGGCTACGGCTGGAGGCGTGCTCACCGATGCGGGACGACGCGGCATCGAGCAAATGTTAGAAAGCGTTGGGCTGCGTCGCTACTGGTGGCAAGAGACCAAGCTAGTCATGTCGCTGCTGCTGCTGTTTTCGCTGATTGGGTTTCGCTCTTCGCTACCCCAAATTTCGCGTACGCTGACCCGCCTGGGTATCGAAAATAGACAGACAGGAAGCAGCGCAGGGGCCGAAAACCAGCTCAAGCAAGCGATTAGCCTTGACGCAGATAATGCGGAGGCCCACTACCAGTTAGCCCAGGTATATGACAGTCGCAGTCAGACTGACAAGGCCATTATCCACTACCAAATTGCTGCTGAAGGGGAGATCTGGACTGCCTATGTGGCCCTGGCCAATTTATATCTAACAGACGAGCAGACAGCCGCAGCGAATACCCTGATTGAGGAAGCACTGGCCGATATTCCAGCAACAGAGGCCAACCAGCCGGTGAGATCGCAGCTCAGCCAGCTGAGGGATCAAGCACCTGCGCCCCCCCCTACGCAGGAACCGCCTTTGCAGCAGTGGTCTAGCCCACCGGCTCAGAATGACACACCTCAGGACGATGCCCGATATATGAACCCTGATTCTGCAGAACCTGACCATGCAGCCCCTGGCTATGTTACCCCCTGATATGAAATTTGAGCGCCCAGCTGTCAGCGAGAACTAACAGAATTTAGCTGACGGAGGAAAACCGTCAGGAAAGATTAAATATTATTACCCCAGTGCCAAAAGGGGAGACCGACGCCGGATCTGTTTGCAAAGATGAACCTCTTTGCCACCGTTGCTCCAGCGCACTTCATCAAAAACCTGATAAAGGATAAACAAGCCTCGACCACATTCGCTCATGAAGCCTTCATTCACTTTGTCAGGGGAATGATGACACTGAGACGGAAAGGGAAACCCGTGCCCCTGATCGGAAATCACCCACCAGTACCAGGTTCCCGTCTTCGTATACTGGACTGATATCGTTTTACCGGGATCTAACTGATTACCGTGCTTAGCTGCGTTGACGAGCGCTTCTTGCAGGCCTAAACGCAAATCTCCGCGTGCGATCGCAGGGGCATGCTCCAGCAAAGTATCGAGAATGGGACATAAATACAGCGTTGAGGCAAAACTTAAGCTACCCCATTTTGCTCTAGGAGACGGCGGTATAATACCAACCACTAAGCTACCCCCGATGTTTTTACTAAAAGCAAACCTAGATGCGGGATCAATAAGGATATACCTACCTACAGAGAGTTAAGCTCGTGAGCAAAGCACTTAATCTAGGGCACTTAATCTTAAGTGCCATTTCAGACTAGCGATTTTTACCAACGTCACTGCTCAACGAACGAGCGTAAAAGCTCTCAACGTCTCCATTTTATCAGATCCTTATTTAAACTGTGAAGAACTGTCAGGAACCGCTCAGTTCATCAGGCTGTCAATGCCAGTTACTGGCTCCGCAAGAACAGGGGGATCGGGTATAAGACAGCCCTCTCCTAAAGGTGAGCCTTAGCAGCGTCAGCCACAACGGGAGAGGCATCCTGAGCCAGTTTTTTGAGAGCCGCCTTAGCTTCAGCTCGGTCATAGCAGCCTAAAGCCTGGGCCAAACGATGTCGCGTTTGCCAATCTGTGTGGTCTACGTAGGGGAGCAATACATCTAGCGCCCGCGGGTCGCCCAGCTCGCCCAGGGAGCCAATCGCACTCAGCTGAACCAAACCGTTGTCGGATACCAGGGCTGCTTTGAGCAACTCAAAGGCACGGGGGTCGCCCAGCTCACCTAGGCAGGCAACAATGCTCATTTGGACAAGCCACTCCGACGTCTGGTGGTAGACGCTGGCCAGATCGTCATAGGCCTCAGTCAGCTGCAATGCACCTATGGCGTCAGCGGCAGCGGCTTGCACATCGGCCTCTGGATCATGGTGCAAAGCCTGCCTGAGGATTTGCAGCCCAACGGCTTTGTCTTGCTTGCCCAGCTCTGCTAACTGACTGATGGCAGCATATCGAACCCGCGCACTGGCGTCGCTGACGACAGTTTGGATGAGCTCAAAAGCAACGGCAGGCGTCAAATCCCGCAGTTGGTTAACCGCCGTCAACCGATCGCCCAGGTTGTCTGAACCCAGGCGCACTTCAACCTGCTCGCGAGAAATACTCATATCAACGAACCACCGTTTGACTGTAGCTGTTGGCCATTTCTCGGACAATGTCACCCCGAGTCAAGATACCCACCACCTTGCGATCGTCATCGACTACGATCAAACGACGAATCTGCTCGTCATGCATGATTTGAGCTGCTTTTTTGAGGCTATCTTGATGACCAATCGTATTCACTTTAGATGACATGACGTCAGCGACAGTTTGCCCAAGTGCCTTATGCAGCTCTTGATTATATCGATTTGGATTGGTCAGATAAATGACGCTATCAAGCAGCATAATGTACGCCGGTAAGGTCGCACCGCTTGCCTGCCACATTAAATCAGTTTCGGACAGCTCACCTGCGGCTTTACCTTCGCTATCCACCACAGGCAGACCGCTAATACGATGATCGGCTAAGCACTGTATCGCCTCTTTGAGAGACATGTCAGGTCTCGCCGTAAAAGGATTCGGCGTCATGATCTCGGCAACCATTTTGGTCATGAGTTTTTCTTAGACAGTGATATATCTATTGTAAAAATCAATGAAACGGTAAAACGACTCTTTCATAGGTTGTTACACAGCTTGTTACACAGCACTATCAAAGTTGAAGGCGTCTCCACGCCAAACGCTGCCCCTTCGACGTTGAGATTGATAAACGAAAATTGATCAACGAATAGCCTCCCCTGATTAGGAAGGCTATTGCTCAGGAAGACTATTGCTCAGGAAGACTATCAAAGGAAGTCGTTGAACCCTACGGCTGACTTTAAAGCCCCTCCTCGGCAGCTGAGACGTCTCAGAGATCAGCCTCTCAGCAAGGCTTTAGCCCGTTCGGCCAGCTTCTCTGCCGTCAGCCCGTTGAGGGTAAATAGCTGGCTGGCGCTGGCGGCAGTCTCACCCCGTTTCCAAGCGAGCACATCGCGGGGTAGGGGGCTTCTCAGCATCAGGGGCTCTATCATAGCGCTGGCTCCCCCGGTCACCCCAAGCAGGGCATCGCCGCCAAACAGTGAGGCAAACTCAGCGTCACTCATAAACTCACCATCTGGCTGAGTGCAGCTTTGCCAAGCCACATCACTGGGGCGATAGAGCCGTCGGGGGTTCACAATGGCCACAATTTTAGAGCCAATGCCCTGCTCAGCCAGGGCGCGGACTGCATCAATGACCGGAATCAGCATCATATCGCCAAGCACCCCAAACACAACGGTTTGGTTACCCGGCGTGGATTGTAGCTCAACAGCCCCCTTAGTAAGTGCCTCGCGGGTCTGATCAAACGTTGTTCGAATCGGCAGCAGCGATTTGCTGGCCGTAATAGTCACCCCTTTATTTTTTGTGGTGAGCGCCCAATCGTAGCAGACCTGAATGCTGTTGGCATCAATGGGAAACAAGGGAAAAACATTCCCGTTGCGCATCATGGCGGCAAAGTAGTTTTCGATCTCGGGGCGCTGGTGGGTCCACCCGTTACGTCCCTGCTCTAGAGCACCCGCCGTAAACAAACAAATAGTTGATGGGGTAGCTCGGCGCAGCTCGGCCATTGCCTGGGTGACAGTTTGCCAAATAGGCAAACCGTTGATCGCAAATGATTCGTAGGAGCACCAGAGGCTGCGGGCACCCATCAGGGCTTGGGCGGCGGCCAGACCCGCGCAGGCATCTTCGCTGAGGGGCTCATAAACTTGCCCCTGGGGGCCCTGGAAGTAGGCCTCATCGGGAGTGGGATGCAGAATCTTGAGGGCCTGGTTGATATTTTTAATGCCCGAGGCAGCATTACCGTCGGCGTTGGTGACAACAAAGTTAGGGTCTTGCTGACCCACATGACCGACTAAAGCCCCCATCGCGGTGGTGGCAACCTGCTTATGCTCACTGCCGACGGGAAACTCGTTTAAAGGTAGCTGACCGATCTCGGCCAGGGGCCGCTCAACCTCAGTCACGACGGTCTTGGCGGCAGGCCCTGCGTTTGCGCGGGCAAAGTTAGTCCGCACCAGATCCCAGGCAGCGGGGGCTAGGGCCCTGCTTTTCAGAGCGGCGGCAATGTAGTCTTTGTCGAGGGTATCGCCGGGATAGAGATTGTGAGACTGCGCGCCTCGCTTGTGAACCCCTGCCCCTTTGAGCTGTTTGATAATCAGAACGGTCTGGGTGCCCCCCAGGGCAGAGCTGGCCGCTTTCTCAATGGCTTCTAAAACAGTCTGGGTAAAGGCCATACGCTGCGACATCGAAAAGGCAGTGCTGTCTACATAGGCACCGGGCTGGTCAGCATCGTCGTAGTCTTTGGCGTCCACTAAGATGACATGTTTAAAGCCGTTACCGCGCCAGTAGGCAATCATGTCTTCGTTGGTCTGGGTGGACACCATGCTGTGGTGTTCTTGGGAAAACCCGTTCCAGACCAAAATGGGCAGGTAGTTAGTAATCGTCGGAAAGGCGGTATTGAAATGGGCCAGGCCGCTGATAATGTAGGGCTCGCCCAGGCCGCCATCACCAATAGTGACTGGAAATAGCTGGCCGGGATTTAGCTTGGCTGCGGCCATCGCAAAGTGCTGCCCCTGCCCTAGCGGCCCAGCCGGGTTGAGTAAGCCGGGGATCTGACCAGAGAGGTGCCCCAACAGACCGTCGGTTTCGCGGAAGCGATCGCAAAACTGCGCAACCGTTTCAATCCCCATATCTTCTAAAGACTGGTCCAGGAAAACCGTGCTGTAAAAACCGGGGGCATGGTGCCCGACCTCAGTGAGCAAATTTTTGTAGCCCAGCATGACCAGGGCCGCAATACAGTCGGCAATGCTGGCAAACCCGCCTGGATGACCAGATTGTTTGCTCGCAGTCACTTGTAGCGTGAGGTATCGCAGCGCATCCGCCGCCAGCAGGGTTTGAAACACCGCCGCCGGGTCGGTGGGATCCGTAATTTTGGCTTGGCCAGCTGCGATCGCAGGAGACTGGACATACTGCTCAAACTCGGCGGGCAACTGGCCAAAGTGTTGAATACCTTCGCAAAAAGCGGGCATAGGCGTTGTTGCAGAGAGGGTTGCGGTCATGCGAGATACCTACTTAACGTCAAAACAGCGACAAGACAGTGACATCTGGGGGGCAAGATCAGCTTATGCCGTGAGCTGCTGTACCTGGAGTTTAAACCGCAGCCCCATCCAAACCTGTAGCTTGCTCTACGGGAAAACTCAGGTCGCCGGAGGGGGTTTATAGGAAACCAGATACAAAATACAGACTCAAGAAAAGCTAACGCTTCCTTTATGATAATCAATCATGGATCGATTATCCATAGATTTCGGTAAATAGACAGAGCAGCTAGCCTTATACCCCGCGAATAGTCAGGGCCGGAATTAGAGCGATGCAAACTCTATATGAGTCTATCTGCGTGAGTTTATCTGGGTAAGTCTATTTATCAGGGCTATCGTCGATTTATGGAGACTGAAAAAGTTGAGCCACCGGGGTGTTAAACCCTGGTAGCAAAAGGGACGTGAGTCTATCGGCCCCTGAGAGCGTGCTGACCAGTCCAAGCTGAGCGTTAGTACGGCGATAAATTTCTAGCGTTTTTAGCTGCCAGCTGACGATCCAATACTCCTGGACGCCTCGTAGGGACTAGAGTTTGAGTTTGACTTCTTTGTCTCGCTGCTCGTTGCGCTCACCCGGAGAGAGGATTTCGACCATTAGCTCAGGGGCCACGATCAGATGCCCTGCCTCATCCAAGCCGTTGACAAGGCGTTCATGGCTGATCCAAACCAGATCAGGAATCACAGCATCGGTCGGGGAAAAAATCACGCCTGGGGTTTGAAAAGGTTTGCCCAACTGAGTTTGCCTCGACCAGATAGCGAGTTCTAGATAAATATTGCCGCCTGCATCCTGGTGGCG
>JBCBZL010000378.1:0-4121 GCA_039815385.1 Cyanobacteria bacterium P01_A01_bin.114 | reverse complement strand
GCAAGGGGACGGAAACAAGGCTAGCTCTTCTTGCTCTTCTTCGTCTTGCCAGCGTGTTTCATCACCCATTCCCCGCTAGGGGACGGAAACCCTTCGCTTAAAGATGGGGAAGCAGGCCTATTGTCTCTCTATACGCATCGTCGAGGTAACCACTGGCAATTTATACAAGGGCACATCTCAGATACGTTTCGGAATGAGGTACTTAAGCCCTAACGAAACGAATGCTAATTTTTGACAAAAGCTGGCTAAGGGATTAGCAAATAAATAACATCCCAAAATGGCTAATCCCAATGGTAGGGCGGCAAAATTTTCGCCCTGCGACCAGGTATGTTATTTGCTCGCATGTCCCTAAGTACCTCGTCAGCAATAATTACTCATCGTTTCACGCTTCCGAGAGATCCCCCCGGCTGCGCCACCCCCCTTGACAAGGGGGCAGGGGATCCCAACCAGAAAGTGATACTGAAAATAATTTTGCTTACCTACTTATTTATATTCAAATTTATATTCAAACTACTGTTCAGCCCCTACCGGATGCTCATCTAGCCAGGATAGCAGGTCTGCGATCGCGTCAAACTCCAGCAGCGCCTCACCCAGATCTTCGAGCAATGTCAACGGCAGCGTCGTCACTCGCGCCTGGATATCCACGGGGAGGTGGCCTACTCGTCGGTTCAGCTGCCTCAATACCAGGGTTAGGCCCTCCTGCTGAAGCCCCTGCTGAAGCCCTTCTTCTCGGCCTTCTTCTCGGCCTTCTTCTCGGCCTTCTTCTCGGCCTTCTTCTCGGCCTTCTTCTTTGGCCTGTTGATAAAACCGAGTTTCCTGTAACGGTAGCCCTAGCATTGCTTCTACCTCCTGCCGACTCATATAGGTAAACCGATAAGCCATGATCGTTGTCACTAAGTTTATTATGGCCTGTGGATGCGTATCTGGCTCAGCCTCATCCAGGCGGCTAATTAAAGCACGGGCCTGCTGCGGTGCCTGAGCCTCGCTGGCCGTAGTCAGGATCAGCAGTCCGACACTCAGGGGCAGCTGACTGGGTTCACCCAGCTCATCCAGATAAATCCGATGGACTTGATGGCTATTGAGCAAAACCTCATAGGGTAACGTTGATGACTGCTCAGTAAAGCGAGTCGGATAGAGGACCACCGCCTGCCAGTTCTTGAAGCGCTCCCGTTGCCGATAGAAGTACAGAAACGACTCCCCGAACAGGCGTTCATAGAGCCGTTCATCCTTCTGCATCTGGACTTCACAGAAAAAGACGGTGCCGGGTGTTTCTTCCTCTGGAGGTAGGAATACGCCATCGATCTCGAACTTGGGTTCTTTGACGGAAACAGAGTCGAAGCGATAGTTTGCTGCATTAGTGGGCGGGCTTTCTAGAAGATTAAATAGCAATTTAGGGGATTGTTGAAATAACAGATAGAACAACGAGTCACGCCGCATCAAATCTCTCAAACGTCAAATTCAGATCAATTGTACTACATTATCAACAGTTGCTAAAGATCGAAGAACGCTAACGCTTTTTTGATCTCACTCTGGGGCGTAGGCCAAACAATACTCGCCGAACACTGTGTTTCTTTGCGATCGCTAATTAATTTTTCTTTAAGATCTATTGACGTCGCCAGACTGAATGCTGACGATGGAGTAGCTCAAATCATAAAATAGCTTCTCGGTAGCCCGTGAGTAGGCTCCCACAAAACTCCCACAAAAACAGCATTTGAAAAGCCCCCTGATTCAAATACCGAAGTCTTTTTCCTACTGATCGCCCCTGTATGTATCCCTTTAAGCCTCGGTCTATCCCCACCATCGCAGTCATTGTCATGCTGATGGTGATTTTGCTTGACTACAGCACACCAGCCCAACCTAGTTACTCCCCAGGCCTGCCGAATGATAGAAACCAGCAAGTTTTAAGCTCATCAGCAAGTTCAAACGCTGTAGGCACTCAGGTAGCGGGTGCTCAGACAGAGGGTGTTTATGGTCGCGATCGCAGCAAGACCCATCGCCATAAAAATAACAGAAACTATAGAACCTTTGGCGAAGCCGGTCGCTCAGGGCGCAGCGGCAGCAATGGTAGAGCTGGCAGCAGTCGCAGCCGCCTTGACCTCAGAGTGTTCGCAGAGCCCACCTCAAACAGCACCTACGACCAGAGAGGGGCCAGCGGCGAAGATGGCACCAACGGCAATCTCGGCGAACACGCCCGCAGCTGTCGGGTACCTCACCGGCCAGCCTATTCCCTAGTGGGGGCTAACGGCGGTGATGGCGGCGATGGCGGCAGCGGCGGCAATGGCGGCGACGGCGGCGATGTTTCTATTTATTATGCAGATCCGGCCTTGTTAAAGCAGGTTGCGATCGACGCCTCTGGCGGTCAGGGAGGACGACCGGGTCAGGGGGCAGCCGGCGGCGACGGCTGTGAATGTGTTGAACCCGAGTGGGTTGTCAATTTCTGCGAATGGGAAATCTGGCAAAGGCGCAGCGATATAGAAAATGCTGAATGGACGCTGGCCTCGCGAGAAACCACCCCTTGTACCGGCGTCAGAGGCGTTGATGAGCGAGACAATGCGCCCCCCCTGCCCCCCGCGCGGGGCAACAACCTGAGATATCAGGTCACCTATCAAGGGGTGTCTCACACAGAGCGCTTTCGTTGCCAAGATGGCGAACGCGGTAGCCAAGGGCGCGATGGTCAACCAGGGGCCAACGGCAGCTACGGTGAGTTTTGGTTAATTCCCCAAGAGACCATTCCTCAAGAGCGGGCTCAGCACAGCGGCCAGCTGAGAGATCTGCTTGGGCAAACCACAGCACTGGTTAAAAATATCTGGGTACCGCGACAGGGCCTGCGAGAGGTGCTGCACCCAGCCTCTGACATCCCCGATCGCTATACCTACCTGCAATCAACTGAGCGACCACAGTATCGCCTAGAGTGGACTGCCGACAGCAGCCCCGCTGAGCTAGACGTTGACACCACCGAAGTGGGCGCTTCGATTCAAGTGTCTGAGGGCCGGGCCAACCTTGAGTTCGACCTGCCGGGCACCCTAGACTACACCGTTACCCAACAAGACGGCGTAGACGTGGTTACCCTAACTGGCGGGTTCTCACCCACTCGGGTAAAGTCTTTTAGAGTTGACAGCACAACTGCTAGCGAAGGAGAAAGTCAGTTAGTCTTAGTCGATGACGGCGACCTCCACGGGCTGCTGCGCAAGACCGTTATCGAGGTCACCTGCCTAACCAAACAATCAGTCAGCGGGCTCGTCACTGAAGACTATCGCCCTCGCCATACTGTGTCGTTTGACACGTCGGCCTTAAGCAGCTCTAGCCTGAATATCTCAGACAACGTCTACACCCTAGACCTGAGCCGACAGTTTGGCGTGTGGCTCAAACCCAACTACGATGTCGCTTACGACGTTAGTATTCAGCAGACCACCAACAGCGGCGCAGTGTACACCCAAGCTGAAAATGTCACGTTTCGCGTCCCTGCTGAGGGGGTTTGAGCAGCGAGAGGCCCCCAACCCCCAATACTGGGGGCTTCGGAGTTTTTTACTATTTCTGTTGCGAGTGATTTCCTTAGTCAGGCCATTAGCCTTGAGGCCGTTTGTTGAATTGTCATTAAAACAGATGACAAATTATTTATCACCTCATCATTTGTAAAACGTAAAATCTTATAACCATAGGCTTCTAGCTGCTCTGTTCTAGCACTGTCATAGTCAGCTTGTGTCTGATGAACGGCACCATCCACTTCAACAAGCAAACGACAAACAGGACAGTAAAAGTCGATAATAAAACGACCGACAGGATGCTGAACCCGAAACTTCAATCCATCCAATTGTCGATCTTTCAGCACTGCCCATAGAGTCTTCTCAGCGAGCGTCAGATCTTACGTAATCGTCTAGCCGCCGCTTCAACCTCTGGCGTTGTACCCCTAATTCTAGGCCTCTGGTGACTCATAAGCGAACTGAATTCATCCCTCGTAGAAAGATTCATTCCAAAGTGCCCACAAACAATATAATTCTCAACACAAAGCACTTTAAGCCTCCATTCAAAGCCCCCAGAATTGGGGGTTTGGGGGCCTCAGCCTTCCCTGCCTTATCACCCTCTTTCTTTTGTGTTTAATACCCATCTAAAGCACTTTAAAG
>JBCBZL010000326.1:0-5377 GCA_039815385.1 Cyanobacteria bacterium P01_A01_bin.114 | reverse complement strand
GCAATCCCGGTCTGAAGACGCTTTGGCGAGGCTTCAGTAAGCTGAGTCATCTACTCGAAGGCGCTCAACTCGCCAATAAAGCTTAGTAACCATAGGCTTTACAGCGACTTGTGCGTAATGGATAGGACCTAGAAGGGGGTTAGGTGCTAACAACTTTTTCGGGGAACCGAAGCAATTGGTTCGGTTTAGGTAGGGTTCGGGAAACGCCCTATAGATAAGGGATAGAAACCGAATACCCCCTTTCTTTTGCCTGCTTACAATGAGAACCATGAACAACATTTCAAAGCTTCAAGGAGAGAACCGGATGTCTACTTTAATTCGTTGGAACCCCTGGCAAGAGGTGAGCACCCTAGAGCGCCAGCTCAATCGCCTATTTGAAGATACGCTAGCTCCCATGTCTGCTTCAGAGTTTGGCAACTTTGCAAAGGTGCCTGCGGCTGAGCTGAATGAGACGGACGAGGCCCTCTATCTCAAGCTAGAGCTGCCTGGCATCAAGGCAGAAGACCTCGATATCGAGGTAACTGAGCGTGCTGTTGCCATTCGCGGCGAGCGCAAGTCTGAGCAGACAGCCGAGGAAAACGGCGCTGCCCGCAGTGAATTTTACTACGGGAAATTTGAGCGCGTGATTCCGCTGTCGGCTCGGGTTGAGAACACTGAAGTGACGGCTGACTACCGTGACGGCATCCTCAACTTGGTGCTGCCTAAGACGGCTCAGGAGCGCAACAAAGTCGTCAAGGTGGATGTGAGAGGGTAGTGGGTAATGGGTAGTAGTGGGTAATGGGTAGAGGGTAGAGGGTAGCGTTGTTACTACTCTCTACCCTCTACCCCCTACTCTTTACCCTCCCGGCCATCGCAAAACCACCACTTCTTCTCGCAGATCGACCTCGGTTTTAGAGGCGCGGCGGGTGCGAAAGAGGTGAATGTCGACCAGCTCGTAGCCAAGCTTTTGGGCAATCTCGGCTAGGAGCTGGCCGGTTTTTATATGGACTCGTAAGTAGGAAGCTTGGTCCCCGACTACGTAGGCCAGCAGGGCACCCGGTTTTAGAGCCGGCTGTAGGCTGGTAAAGTGCTTAGCCATGCCGCCAAAGTAAAGTTGGGTGGCGCGGGCGTAGAGTCGTGAAAACCCGCTTGTTTTGCCCCAGGCGTGGCGACGGCGTTCAATTTCTTGGGCAACCTGCACCACGCTCGGGTAGTTGGCAATCTCCTGATCGTCGGTGTCTTGGGTATAGATGCTGCGACTGTTAGAGCGGACCAGCGTTTTTTTAATGGCCTGCAGCTCGGTTTTGTTATGCAAAAAGCCGAGTAAGACAGATTCTAGACGGGTCGCGCGGGTGTAGTCTTTTTCGTTGGGGTAGGGGGGCGAGGTAATCACGGCGTCGATTGACTGGGGGGGCAGCTGCCTAAGGCTGCGGGCATCGCCCAGATAAACCCGGCTGGGGGCATGAGATCTGTGGGCAACCGTAGCCAAATCGGCTGCGATCGCATCCATCGTCTCGAGCCACAGATCCACAACCGGGGCATCTGCTTTGGCTCGCTTGGTGACGCTAATCTCAGGGGCAAAGCGCAGGTTGCTGGCGAGCACAGCCACCTTGGCCAGGGCAAGGCGTTCATGGGCGCAGAAGCTGGGGTGATGGGCCTGGTTAATACGCCCCAAGAGAGTCAGAACTTTACGCAGCGGCTGATGGCTGATCGCGTTTCTAAGCAGCAGTTTTTCGGCCTCGGGCAGCAGGGTGGGCTGTAGCCCGGTCAGCAGGTCTAAATCGCTGCGGGTGGCGTCAGCAAGCTGCTGCGCGTGCAGCCGTAGCGGCTGGGGGGCCACCGCCCAGTTCAGCTTCGCCTGGCTTGCAAAATGGGCCATCGGGTTCGCCTCGGTGCCCACACAGGGGATGCCGAGCTTCTTGCACTCCACCAGGGTGGTGCCGGTGCCTGCAAAGGGGTCCAATACGGTTTGCTGGGGGGTGACTTGGAACTGAGTCAGGTAGTCACGTACCAGGTGGGGCGGAAACGACAGAATAAAACGATACCAGTCGTGGAAAGCGCGATCTTGAGGGGTTAGCCGATTAAGCGCTTTGCAGGATGGATGGCCGCCTGGCTCCGCTGCGATGGGGTTAGCTATTTGGCTGGCTAGGGGTAGACAGTTATCCATCCGTGACTTTTAAAGCAGGAGAGGGCAAGGCTCTGATAAATTAGCTATGGGTTCAGTCGAGATGAACAATAGCATTTATGGGCGCACTACGAACGTTTGTACCCGTCGAAACTTTTGAGCCGTGAGGCAAATTCGTAGAACAGAACACGAGCTGATTCTGCAATTTTCAGATCGTGAAGGGCGTCTGGTTAGATTTTTTCTGCGGCAATTGGGCAAATGGCTGGGGATAGGCTGCCTGTTTGGCGGGCTGTGGCTGGGGTTTAGAGATGCGCCAATCTTAGTGGCGTCGCTGGTGGTGTTTGGCAGCCTGTGTCTGTTGATCAATGGGTTTATCCCCAGGCTTACGCCCGAAATTGCCACCTGTATTTTTAATCGGTCTCGCAATAAGCTAACGGTTATTCATGAGCTGGCTGAGGAGCTGCGCGACAGCGCCGCTTTGTCAGGTCGCAACGTGGCTTACTACAGGCTGACCGACATAGTCCGGTTTGATGTCTATCGAATGCGGACGGGCTTGTTTAGCAATACCTATAGTTTGCTCATTGAGCTGGCAGCGCCCTCCCCCAAGGGTCAGCAACCCACCCTGATTCGGATAGACGGGCTCCACGATCGCATCTTAATTCAGCGCGGTCGGGTGCCAGTCCAGCTTTTATCTAAAGAAATTAGCTACCACCTGGGGCGACCGATTCAACTCTCGTGGAGCTATATTGACGTGCCCCAAGAGATGGGCTGGTCAAAGTTAGGACGACGCATCATTCCCCGCAGCTCGGTGCGACGGCTCTCCCAGGTTGACATTCGCCGCATGGCCCGTGAAATTGAGCAGTTTATTAAGACGCCTTGACCTGAATGCGGCGCACAATGCCCATGCCCAGGGTGGTTTGATGACCGATGCCGCAGAAGAGAGTATAGTCGGCCACGGTGTTAATGCGCTTGATCGTCAAAGCATCTACGTCGCCGACGATCCTAAATGTGATCTGCCCCAAGCAGCCTACAATTTTAGTCTCAGTGTCTTGCAGCACCTCCGTTTGAATATCAAACCCAACCGGCATTATTGGCTCAATTAAACTGGGGGCAAAGGCCAACCCGCTGTGTCGATTCCACCGCTTGCGGAGGCAGTGAAAAACCGCATCGCGGGTGGGTAGCGGTGACTCATAACCGCCATGGCCAAAGGTCGCCGGGGTCAAAAATTGGAGCCGAATGTCTCGCGTTTGATCGCTGGCCTGCTCGTAGAGCTGCTGATAGCTGCTGACCCTGGCCCAGTCTGGGTTGCGATGGGCGCGATCGCACAGCCCCGTAATGTGCAGTGGGGTAGACCCCAAAAACCAGGGTTGCTGAAGCGCAACCTTCTGCCAGGCCCGGCTCAGATGCCCAAACAACCCATCGTCTAGTAGCGAAATGCGCCACCAGCAAGAGGCCCCTGCTGGAATCTCACTTTGGTAACGATACTGTAGCGGCCGGAGCGGAACCCCCCAGCGGGGGAACAAAAAACGCAGGTTGGGCATTGAGGCCGAAAACCCGACTCTTGGAGCTACCTGTAGCGGACTGAGGCTAAACGAGTGATTTTGGCTATCAACGGCCAAGACTCTACCCAGCTGAGGATCAACAGAGCTGACCAGGTTCAAAAACAAATGATGCAAATGGGCACCGTTGAGGTGCTGCTGAGGAATAGACGCCTCAGGGACAAGGTTGAGTATGAGACTCTGGGGCATGTTTTGCAGTGGATGGCAGCAGTACGCACAAAACAGAAGAACTCATTGATCTCTCCAACGTCTAGAAAGACGGTCAGGAAAAAGGGGGGAAAATGCATGCACTCCCTGACGTCTCTACGCGGTTGATGGCTCTATGACGGCTGTCTCTGCACAGCTCAAAGCGGGGGACAGCTTAAAACGAGGGCAGTTCAGCGGGGGCCAGCTCAAGGTGGGAGCAGCTTAAGGCGGGGGCAGCCTCTGAATGCATAAAGCCACTCTGTAGCCTAGTTTAAGGCTGTGAGCAGAGCACTGGTAGAGAGGTTCGACAATAAATTCACTCTGAAAGTTTACTCTAATAAAGATCTAAATTTAGCGATCGCGGGTTAGCAGGTCTTACAATCCCACAAAAGTATTTATATTTGATGAATATATATTTGCTGAGCACCCACCGCTACCTTGAGGCGAAATGTTCAACGTCACCTGTTCTTCGCCTGAAGTTTTTCAAGATAGTCAGCTTGCGTAGGAACTTTATGCCTCAGCCGCTGGAATGCTCCAGCCGCTGGAATACCGTGATGACCGGGCAGACCCTATGACCAGAGCAAAATGCGAGCGCAGGGGCAAAACTGCTGCTCGCAAATAGATGCCTATAGATGCCTACAGATTGGCCCTATCTGAGGACGCGAGTCACTCGGATATCATACTCGGTGGCTCTGGGATATTCGTGCTCTGCCTGGTAGAGCGCTGAGTCGTGGGCACTGTTAAGGGTGTCAGCATTGATTTCATAGCGGGTTGCCATGACGTGACTCATCAAACAAGTGGGCTCATCACATTCTTTGATGTCTACGAAAACTTCATAGGTGTGCATGGTGCTTTGCTCTCCTTAAGTTTCAGCGAATGGCCCCAGTATCCCGCTTTCGTAAACATAGTTTCCATAAGGGAGAGGGGTTATTTCACGATTCTTCTCATAGAGACATAAAGCCGTTCATAAAGCGTTACCCGCTTCCTCACAATATCTTCAAGTTTGACTGCTTATATGTAAAGTATCAAAGTCGATATCGAAGCCGTCAGCCCCTCACACTTAGCCTTAAGCAAATTTGGGCCCTCATCAAATTTGATGTCATCCATCAGACTTGCTGCGGGTAAGGGTGTAAAGCCTGAATTCAGGTGTGTTTATAAATAAGCTGGCATTTTAAGACCACGTAGGCCAGGTCACTCTGGACCTGGCCTATCTTTGAATAACGAGAGGTTTATTATGCGTTTATCTAACACCTGCTCTTGCTGCTCTTACCCGCTGCTGCGCCATATTCGAGGGTCCCAGATTTACTGGTATTGCAGCCACTGTCATCAAGAAATGCCCAGCCTGTCCGATAGTCTCTTGCCGGTTTTGCCTGATGCCCGCATCAAGGTTGCGACCGCCCAGGCTTAGGCTATCTATGCCTTTTCTTCAAATCGTCGATACCAAATCAAATGACCGAGCACGGTGAGTACGAAGGCAACCCCGCCGCCAGCCGCTGCGAACAGGGGGTTGTACCCGCCCCGGCTGAGG
>JBCBZL010000264.1:0-7086 GCA_039815385.1 Cyanobacteria bacterium P01_A01_bin.114 | reverse complement strand
TATGAGAAAGGGATTAAGGTAGACCCTGAGACCTTAGCCACGTTTCGAGTGGATTGGCATCCCTCGGAGGAGCTGCCGAAGTGGGCCATCACAATCAATCCGGCTTAAGTGGGGAACTTATTTCCCCGCGAAGCCCTAAGCTCCCAACCCTGGCTGACCTTTTGCCTCGGCAAACTCCTTGAGCGTTACAAACACTGGCACACGATGGGGCTGAAATTCGCTGTGGTTGCACAATGTGGCCAGCCGCTTCATAAAAGTGGTTTTGCCTGCCCCTGGTTTACCCAAGATCATCAGCTTGGCGTAGCGTTCGACGGCTGCTAATCCAGGTACTCGCTCATGGCGTACCTGCCCCAGCGTAAAGCGGTCAAAGTTTTCGAGATCGCAGTCTTCCAGTAGTTCGTCAATATCCAACCGTCGTCTGCCCGAAAGTTTTTCTAAGATATTCACACTGGTGTAGATATCACCAATACCGATAGGCTGCTCCATATCGAGTACGCGCATGGTGCCGCAGCGGTGGTGGATGTCGTCATGTACCTTTTGGCGAATGTGTTGGACGAGGGTGTCGATATCGGTTTCGGGGTTGCCGGGGAGGGCACCCACAAGGGGAGCCCCTACGGTGGCGGGCTTTAATCCGGCGATAGTTTCCCAATCAAGCGCTAACGTTTTGCAGAAGCTGACGAATAGCTTTTTGCTGACGGATTTACCAGAGCAAAATTTCACGGCTGGCTGGCGACTACAGTCGCAGCGCTTTGCCAGGTCTTCTCGGCTCCAGCCTTTATCGGTCAGGGCTCGATTGATTTGCTCGATGCCGTCGGGGGTTGCGGTTAGCGATCGTACTGCCATGCTGTCCTCGGGTGGCTTGACAGTATTCTACTCGAGCTCAAAAATCATGGCTGCTGGCTCATCTATCTGTGATGTAGACGAGAGGCGGAGAATTGCGCTACATCCTGAAGGCCCTCATCCCCCAGCCCCTTCTCCCAGTCATGGGAGAAGGGGAGCAAAACCCCTCCCTACAAGGATTTTATGCATCTTAGAATTTCTCGAACAGGAAAGTTTTGCTCCACTCAAAGTCCCTCTCCCAGGCTGGGAGAGGGATTTAGGGTGAGGGCCAATACGGGCATATCAAGTGTTCCTTATAAAGATCTAACCCAACTCATCTCCAACTCAACCTCAAGTCATCCTGACCTAACCCCACGCAGGGACTGAACTTTGACGATTTTTCAAAGACCATAAACCCATGAAAAAAATCACGGAGTTCACTATGCATTCTTGCAAATCACCGTCCCCCTTTAACCTGATCTTCGCTGCTGTACTGTCCCTTACCCTTGCCTCCGGCGGCACCGCCGTTCATCTCGCCAGCCAGTCAGCCCTCACCGAGCCGCAAGAGCGGATTTTGGATAGCGCGATCGCAACCTGGACCCTGAGCACTACCACCCTGATCGGGCTGTTGAGCAATCGTCGCTCTGATCGCTCCAAGATCACTGATGAAAATGAACAGGACTAATGAATAGGGTGCGGGGAAAGGTCAACAGGCAACTAGCTGCCTCTGGATCTCATCAAATATCGCGACAGCACGGCGATGACTTCTGCGCCTTTGCCCGTTGGCTGAGGCTGACTCCATTCAGTGGCATCGGCAAAGCCCAGCTTGTGCAGCCTTTGGATAATGGTGATCACCCCCGGCAGCGAGCTTCTTACGGTGATGGTCACAGGTTCGCGTTCAGGGAATTCTGATGGCTGAGCAGGGCGGTCAGAGATAGCTTCCCTGTTGACCTGATTAGCAAGTAACGCCTTTGGCATATCGACTCCTTCTCTACACATATTTGTGTATGTCTATCTCTCTAGAGTATCACAACAATTCTGTGTAGATTTACCGGTTTTCCGTCCTCTGACACGATTGATTCATGGGCAGAGCAGGGCAAGCATTGAAACAGGTTTTAGAAACCTATGGCATTAGTCAAAACAAGTTGGCTAAGCAGATGGCGGTTAAACCTTACGTTGTCTTCCGCTGGTTTCACGAGCAGACCGACCCCTCTGCCGAAACAGTGGCGGAAATTGTCAAAGTTCTAAATCAGCTCAACCCTGCGGCAGCCTCCGATTTTGTGCAGCAGTATCTAGGCGATTTGCTCGGTCCTGAGCGTGAAGGATAGTGCGATCGCAAAAAACAAAATAGACTACTATGCGGACTACCAAACCCGAGCCAGCTGCAAGTTGAACCTAGGCAAAATATCTTCTCCTGAAACGGTTGCAGGATTTTCCAATCGCTCAACGGGTTGATTGGGGCGATAAATTTCGACAGTGCGAGTTTTGCGATCGATCAAGAAACCCAGACGAGCCCCGTTGGCGATGTATTCTGCCATCTTTTCCTGAGCCTTGGTCAGGCTATCGCTGGGCGACATGATTTCAACCACAAAGTCAGGACATAGGGGGACAAACTGTTCCCTTTGGGTTGGCGTCAGGGCTTGCCACTTTTCTAAAGGGAGCCAGGCTGCATCGGGTGAACGATCGGCTCCGTTAGGTAGCTTAAACCCGGTGGATGAATCAAACGCAATGCCCAGCTCATTGCGATCTGACCAGTTAAAGAGTTGCTGGTTGACCCGCCCGTTACGATTTCCTGTTTCTCCACCTGTCAGAGCCATAATGATCAGCTCTCCAACCGCAGTTCGTTCAAATTTAAGGTCAGGATTATTCCGGCAGAGCTGATAAAACTGCTCGTCGGTTAGCGTAATCACCGGATCAAGGTTAACGGTAAAAGCCGTCATGGCACGCTACGGATAGGGTTGATGCCTACCAGTTTAGCAAGACGCCAGTTTAGCAAGACGTAAGATTCACAGACAAAGCTGCGATCGCGCGATCAAATACAAATTTCAGTGCCCCCATCAGGCCAGACAGCTCAGTGACCGTAAAGCTGTCAATGTTTTTAGTGAAGGTCTGAGCCATCAGCTGACCAAATTCCCAGAGCTTACCATCGGTCACAATGCCATAGATCGGCTGCTGAAATTCGTCGTTAAACTGCTCAATCGCCACCAGTTCAGCCAGACACTGCCCCCAGCCCTGCTCAAAGTCGTTCTTCTTTGCCTCAACCACCACCAGCAGCGGACGCTCCAGCATTGTTTTTCCGAGGTCCGATTTTTTAGAAATCATATAGTCAGGGGTGCCACTCAGCTTATCGCTATAAACCAGAGGCTTTTGCACCCAGAACGAAACTTGATTGTAGTAGTGCTTATAAACTTCACGAACGATCGGAAAGATGACAATCTCGCAGCGAGCTGCCTCGGATGAAAAGACGTCTAGGTGACGCTGATTAAACTCAAATTCTTCAAGAAACGTCTGGGAAGGCGTATACGTTTCAGGGATGACAAAGTTCTGTTCCTGATACTTAATTTGGTACTCAGCCTGCACCTGAGCCACGTTTTTATAGTCACTAAATGCCATCACAGTCACTCTTGATTAGCGCTTCAGCAGCAGTCTATCTAGCGTCATCATAACGGCTTATCCTTTAACCCCGCTGCCCGACTCGGTCGGCACAATGTAGCCCTGCATCACCACAAAAAACACCACGATCGGCACGATGGAAATCACCGATCCCGCTGCGATCAGCCGCCAGTCCAGCGAGAAGCTTCCTGCCAGGCGGGCCACCCCTAGCGGCAGGGTGTAATACTCAGGCCGATCTAACACGATCAGCGGCCACAGAAAATCGCTCCAGGAGCCAATAAACACAAAAATCGCCAACGTCACCAGGGCAGGCCGTACGGCGGGTATCATCACATTCCACCAGATGCCTAGCTCTGAGCAGCCATCAATTCGGGCAGCTTCTTCTAGCTCCTTGGGCACGCCTTGAAAAGCCTGGCGCATTAAGAAAATGCCAAACGCCGATGCGATCGCCGGAAAGATCACCCCCAGGTAGGTATTCCGCAGCCCCAGCTGCACCGTCAGAATGTACAGCGGAATCATCACGATCTGAAACGGAATCAAGATCGTCGAGACAATCAGCGAAAAAATGATCTCGCGACCGCGAAAAGCCAGCCGCGCCAAGGGATAGGCAGCCAGGGAACAAAACAACAGATTGAGCGCTACAGTGACGACCGCAATCAGGGTGCTGTTAAAAAAATATTGACCAAAGGGGTTGGTCTGCCACACCTCAATGAAGTTGCTGAAGGTGGGGTTTTGGGGAATAAACTGGGGCGGAAACTGAAAAATGTTTTCTTCAGACGACTTGAAGGCGGTGCTGACCAGCCAGAGCAGGGGCAGCAGCATGGCAACAGCAATCCCCAACAGCAGCGCATAGATCGCCGCAATTTGCCCCAGCGACTTGCGATCTAGCATCACCCAAACGTCCGCTCTTGCAATAGCCACAGCCCGGCAAACGACTCTGCCTCGGGGCGGGTCTGCACCCCCACAAAATGAACTCCGTTCGCGGTTTGCTTAGCTGATTGAAACTGCGCCGCCTCTTGCCTGAGGGCCGGAGTGCCGAGATTTGCCAAAATCCAGGTATCAATACTGCCCGTTTCGAGCAACAACCGTGCCCCTTCTCCCGGCTGCGGTTTGATCGACGCCAGCTCTAGCCCCGACATCCATCCCGCCAGCGGCAGCGCCCTGGGTGAAAAGATCAGCAGCCCTGGAATCGGCGTATCGGGATCAACCCCGGCGATTCCGAGCGGAAACGCCTCGCTAAAATCAATCTCCCACTCCGGCATCTCAGCAAAATCGCCTGCCGCCAGATTTACAAACGCCCACTGCTGCCCCAGCAGCGCATCTGGTAGCGGCTGGGGTACCTCCAGCGGTTGACTCACCGACGGCGTGGCCCCTGGCTGATAGCCGTCTTGCTGCGGATAAAAGTTTTCATAGCGGTCTTCTAACCACTGCTGTAGCGCCAGGGTGCGACGACTCACCTTCGCCGGTATCGCCATTTCCTCACAGGTCCGCAGAATCATGTTCTGCATCGCATAGCGAAAGAACCGAATCCGGGTGGGCGGCTCTGGGGCCTGCTCAATGGCCTCTGCGATCGCTTTTTTTAGCTCAATTGAGTTGACTTCTTTATTTGAGACAAATTTGCTGTAGCGAAACCGCTCGTCAGGGTCATCTTGCACCGATTGCAAACCTTCGCAGATCAAAATCTCCCAGCGTTTCTTCTGGTTTTCGTCCAAAACCGGGCGCGAATAAAAATCTAGTTCCCAGAGGGTAGACATGGTTTTAATCATCCCGCTCTGCCAGCATTTTCGCCACATCCTGCGCGCGTTCTTCAGCCTCAGCCATCACCGTTTCAAATTCCTTAAGAATTTCGCCAGGGTATTTCTCAAGTACCTTGGTCGAGAGACCAATGCGATTGCGAACATCGTCGATGCTGACCACCACCACTTTAATCGCCTGACCCACCTGAAACAGATCTGACACCGAGGCTACATAGCCCTTACTGACCTGCTTGACGTGTAGCAACCCGCGCACCCCGGTCAGGTCTACAAATACGCCAAAGGGCCTGAGGGCGGCGACGGTGCCTTCGACCAGCTGGCCCTCTGAGAGCTGGGCCATCGTAGCCGCCTGGGAGGCAATCCGCTGGGAGAGCACCAGCTTGTTTGCTTCTGGGTTGACCTCTAGAAAGGCGACGGAGAGGGTTTGACCGACAAATTCGCTCAGGTCTTCAACTCGTTTGACCAGGTGCGATCGCGGAATAAACCCGCGCAAACCATGCACATCGGCAATAACGCCCCCTTTATTAGTGCCGGTCACCTCCACGTCAAGAATGTCCTTATTTTCCTCTCGCTGCACCAGGCGCTCCCACACCTGCTGAATCTCTAACTGACGAATCGACAGCACCACCTGACCATCGGCGTCCTGATCGCGCACGATCATAAACTCGCGTTCAGACTCTAGCGGCAGCGCCTCTTCGAGCACCACATCCGTCTCAATCGACGCTTCCTTTAAGGGTAAAAACGCAGCAGCTTTGCCGCCGATATCAATGTAGACCCCCTCTGGCGTATGGCTATGGACCTTGCCCTGCACCACGCTGCCTTTTTGAAAGTCAAAGCTCTGCTGGTCGAGCGCCTTTAGAAAATCCTCAGTCGAAAAGGTCAACGCTTATCTCTCCGCAAAAATTTCGTATACATCTAACCCTATCCCTAGCAAGTCTTTGAATAAAAACTCGAACCGTCAAACGGGATGCAATTTTGGTCATTCTTTCAAATATATCGCTGTCAGCGGAGTTCTAAATTTTAAGTTTTGAATTTTGATTGCACGCTTGAACTTAAAAACTCAAAACTGACCTTACAGCTTTTCTGCAAACAGGGCTTTCACCTTCTGCCACGCATCTGCCGCTGCGTCCGGGTGATAGCTGCCGCGATGATCGCAGAAAAAGCCATGATCTGCCCCTTCATAGCAAAAAATCTGATGATTGATATTTGACTGTTTAAGGGCAGCCTCAATCCGATTGACCGCCTCTGGCGGAATTAAGGCATCGTCGGTGCCAAAGAAGGCATAAAGGGTACCGGTAATTTCCGGGGTGCGAGTGATGGTCGGAACGCCTTCGCCAAAGGTGGTATCGGGAATGCCTGCCCCGTAGAACGAGGCGACCGCCACCGTGTCATGCAGGGTTGCCGATAGATAGGCCACATGCCCCCCAAAGCAAAAGCCGATGCTGCCGATGCTGCCTGCTTTGACCTGGGGTAGCGCTTTGACATAGTCAATCGCAGCCTGAATATCGCCTAGCAATTCGTCAGTCTGGGTCTGAACCTTATATTGCCGCCCAATCTCGACATCTTTGGGAGTATAGCCGGTTTCAAAGCCGGGGGCCTGACGATGATAGAGGGCGGGCGCGATCGCAACGTACCCCTCCCGCGCAATCCGCTCGGTGACATCGCGAATGTGTTCATTGACGCCAAAAATTTCTTGTAGTACCACAACCGCTGCATAGGGACCGCCTCCGCTCGGCGTCGCCAGATAGGCGGGCAGCGTAAAATCACCGTTTTGAAGGTTAACTGTCTTAGTTTGAATATCCATGAAATCATTTTAGATGAGGGAATCATCAAGAAATATTACCTATGCCACTTAAATGACGATTGGCACACACGAAATTACCAATCGCGATTACCCTTC
>JBCBZL010000001.1:0-49752 GCA_039815385.1 Cyanobacteria bacterium P01_A01_bin.114 | reverse complement strand
CTGAGCTATGCCAACCTGCTAGGAGCAGATTTACGAGAGGCCAGTCTCAAAGGGGCCGAACTTTTTAGAGCTCAGGGGAAACTGGCAACCTTTTGTGTTGCTGACTTACAGGGGGCTAATCTGCGTGAGGCCTCTTTTATTCAAGTCAATTTTTGTGAAGCCGATCTAAGTCAGGTCGATGCTTGTATGGCTGATTTTTTGGGCAGTGATTTGAGCCAGGCCGATCTACAGGAGGGCACTTTCTACACCGCTAATTTTTATCGAGCTAATTTGAAACAGGCCAACCTCAGCCACGCTGATTTGCGAGAAGCCAATCTGAGCCAGGCCAATTTGCAAGAAGCCGAAGCCCGTGAATCCATCCTGGATATGGCTATTTTGAATCTGGCCAATCTAGTCGGGGCCACGTTTTATCAAGCCCGACTCAAACTCGCTAATCTAAGTCTGGCTAATCTGTGCATGGCCAATTTTAGTCATGCCGACCTGAACAGTGCAGTTCTAGTCGGGGCAAACCTGATTGGCACCAATTTTTACAATGCATGCTTGCAACGGGCAAACCTGGCCGAGGCAGACTGTCGCGATACCCTCTTTAACGGAGCCAATTTGCAGGGGGCTAACCTGACCGGTAGCAATTTGAGTCGGGCTAATTTCAGCGGAGCCAACCTGACCGGGGCTAACCTAAGCGATGCCGATCTCAGTCAGGCCAATCTGTGGGACGCGTGTTTAGAAGGGGCTAATCTTACGGGGGCATCCCTGCCTACAAACTTCAGTCAGAGCACCCAGACGATGACCGAACAAATCGCAGCCTAGCGACACCCTAATCCATTAGCCCCGTTAGTTAAGACTATCAATCACGACTATCAATCACGACTATCAATCACAAGAAGGGGCTGCGGGAAGCCGCTATACATCTTGCGGGAAACCGCTAGAAGTCATACAAATCAGACCTTACAACGGTTTCAGTGCCTGATGCATCCCTTTAAACAGAGAGCTGACGTAAAGTCCAAACAAATCTTCTCCGAAAAGCCTGACACCTGCCTGTATCAACAAAGTAAGATCGTCATTTATTCAGCCGCTATCGGCAATTTGCGCTTATGAAACTTACGTCGCGTTTAGCTGTAATACCCCTGGCGCTCATGGCTGCTAGCCTAACGCTACCTGCCTACAGTATAGAATTTCCGCGCACCAGCGACCGCGGTGCGCCGCCTCGCTCGGTCGGGGGCGGGTCACGGGGAGACGAGAGCTGCATCAGCCTCACTCAGCAGCCTACCCTGACTGCCCTGCTGCCTCACAATAGCCTGGCAACCACCTATGCTGCCGATTCGGAGATTCCCTCTGCCCTCTTTTTCTATGTGCCAGAAACCCAGGCCACCCAGGGTGAGCTAATCATCGTAGATGCCCAGAGTAATGAGATTTATCAGCAAACGGTTTCCCTACCCGAGACAGCGAGCATTATCTCAGTCACCCTCCCCCAAAAAAACGCGGCGGGCAGCCCCTTCTTTGAAGCGGGTCAGTTTTACTACTGGGACTTCGCCGTTATCTGTGACTCAGCAGATCGGGGCAATGATGCCATTGTGGGGGGTGGACTCCAGCGCGCAGAACCCGATGCGGCTTTCTTAGATCAGCTGGAGGTCGTGGCGGACGATCCGCTGGCTCAAGCAGAATTGTACGCATCAGTGGGGGCCTGGCAAGAAGCTTTAGTGCTTGCTGCCGGACTCTATGAGCAAGATGCCCAACCCTGGCAAGACCTGCTAGAGTCGGTAGAACTTGACGCGATCGCAGCGGTGGGCATGCCCGAGCCGTCGATGCCTGAGCCCCATGCCGAGGGCGACTGTGATTAAGCCGCGATTAAGCAGGCATTTAAACAACCCAATGCACTAAATGGCTCACAGATGGAAGCACTGGTTTTGGCAATGGCGAGGGGTTGCGATCGCAACCCCTACCGTAGCCCTGGTTGTGCTGCTGCTGCGGACAGCCGGGATGTTGCAGGCGCTAGAATGGCGCGCCTACGATCAGTTTTTGCGCTGGCGGCCGCAGCACACCGACCCCCGCATTGCCATTGTGGGTATTGACGAAGAAGATGTCAGTCTGCTGGGTCAGTCAATTTTGCCCGATGAAATCTACGCAAAGGTCATCCAGACCCTTAGAGCGCAAAAGCCCCGCGCCATCGGTCTAGATATTTATCGCGATGTGCCCGTTGAGCCGGGGCATGCTGAGCTGGTTGAGGTGTTTACCAGCACGCCTAACCTGGTAGGCATTCGCAAACTGGCGGGAGAAACCGGTCGCGATACGGTGGCAGCCTCACCGATCTTAGCTGAGCTAGGTCAGGTGGGCGTCAACGACCTGTTGGCCGATGCCGACAATACGGTTCGCCGAGGCATGCTGCAGGCCACTGGCCCTGAGGGAGACTTGCTGCCCAGCTTTGCCCTATATCTGGCGCTGCTGTATCTCGATGCCGAAGGGGTCGGGCCTGAAATGATTGGCGAGACAGACAATTGGCAGTTAGGCAAGACAATCTTTCGCCCGTTTGAGCCCAACGATGGGGCCTACGTGCGGGCCAACGCCGAGGGCTATCAAACCCTGATTAACTATCGCGGCGGGGCACAGCTGTTTGAAACGGTGCCGCTGCGGGCTGTGCTCAACGATGAGCTCCCGCCAGACTGGGCTCGCGATCGCATCATCCTGGTCGGTCCGGTCAGTGAAAGCTTTAAGGATCTGTTTTTTACCCCCTACAGCAGCGAGCTACTGGCCCTACCGGAGCAGATGCCTGGGGTCGAAATCCATGCCAATCTCACCAGTCAAATCCTCAGCGCCGCCCTCGACGGTCGCCCCCTGATTCGCAGCTGGCCTGAGCTGCTAGAGGTTCTTTGGATCATTGGCTGGGCGGCTCTGGGAGCCGTCTTGACCTGGGTGCAGCGAGACACGACCGCTGGGTTTCGACCCCAGCGGGTCTGGTCACTGTGCCTGGCGGCGCTAAGCCTGGTGGCAATCACCCATGCGCTCCTGGTGCTGGGTTGGTGGGTACCGGTAGTGCCGCCGCTGATCGCCCTCACAGGCGCAACCGTTGGGGTAACCGCCTATCTGGCCCACGGGGCCAATCAGATTCGGCGGACCTTTGGGCGCTACCTGAGCGACCAGGTGGTGGCTAATCTCTTGGAATATCCTGAGAAATTAAAGCTGGGCGGTGAGAATCGGGTGATCACGCTGCTCACCTCTGATATTCGAGGGTTTACCTCTCTGTCTGAGCGACTGCGGCCTGAGCAAGTGGTGGAGGTGCTCAATCTCTATCTTGGGTTTATGTCCGATGTGATTAACCGCTACGGAGGCACCATCGATGAGTTTATGGGAGATGGCATTTTGGTGCTATTCGGGGCCCCTAATCACCAGTCTGATGCGCCCGATCGCGCCGTAGCCTGCGCGATCGCAATGCAGCAGGTGATGCCCCAAGTCAATCAGGTGATGCGCGATCGCAGCTTCCCAGAGCTAGAGATGGGCATCGGCATTAATACGGGTGAAGTCGTGGTGGGCAACATCGGTTCAGAAAAACGGACAAAGTACAGCGTCATCGGCAGCGCGGTCAACCTGGCCTACCGAATTGAGTCCTACACAACGGGCGGCCAGATTCTAGTCTCTGACCATACCTTGCAGCAAGTCGTTAGCCCAGTACAGGTGCAAGATCAGCAAACGGTACACCCAAAAGGCGTGAAACTGCCCCTCACTATTCATGACATCAAAGGTATTGGCGACCCTTACAACCTGACCCTCACCGCTGCCGCGATGCAGATGGTGACGTTGGCGAACCCCATCACCGTAACCTACGCCATTTTGGATGGCAAACAGGTGAATGACCAGACAACCCAAGGCATGTTAGTAAAGCTGTCAGATAAAGGTGCCTGGTTAAAGCCCCTAAGTCCCGATAGCACCTTGACCAAGTTGACCAATTTGCGGCTCAGTGTACACAGCTCTCACGCCCCTGCCGAAGTGAGCCAGGCTGACATCTATGCCAAGGTACAATCCACGATTGACGCCAGCCAATGTCAGATTGTGTTTACAGCCCGCTCTCAACCCGTCATTGACTGGATAAAATCGCGACTAGCTACCTGAGGAAGGCTGACGATTTAGATAGCTGACCAAAGCCTCCAGGCCGAGGCGATAGCTGTCTGCCCCAAACCCGCAGATCTGCCCGACCGCAACCGGGGCAATGTAGGAATGGTGCCGAAAGGCCTCTCGCTGGTGAATATTACTGAGATGCACCTCAACCGTGGGCAGGGCAACGGCTGCGATCGCATCTCGAATAGCCACACTGGTGTGGGTGTACGCACCCGGATTGATCAAAATACCCTGGCAAACCTCCAAAGCAGCTTGGATGTGGTCTACCAGGGCACCTTCATGATTTGATTGATAGCACTCAACAGAGACATTGAGCTGTGTCGCCTGCTCTTGAAGCGCCGCATTAATGTCCGCTAGCGATTGAAAACCATAAATACTTGGCTCTCGCTTTCCTAACATATTTAAGTTAGGGCCATGCAAGACTAAAACGCTTAGCAATTTAAAAACAGCCCGGAGCTATCAGCGACGGTGCTGCCTATCATTAACAGGTACAGGAATTGGCTCCCTCTCCGGCTGAGCTTGTGGCCCCAACAACGCATCTAGCACCTTGTTAAACCACTCTTTCAGCTTTTCGAGGATGTTGTCGATATCCATGAGCCAGGTAACTCCTATCTCACCTATTCGAATATTTTTACGTAGACGGAAGTAAATGCCAACTTGCGCTGTTACATTCTTAACATTTACAAGTTTGTATCTATCATAACGAATCGTGAGAAATGATCAAGAAACCTGAGGGAAGATTTCCCTACTTTTTGTACTTTCTTCCTAACGCTAAAAGTTTAGCAAGCGCTGAAGTGTCTGATTTTAGAGGATTCAAGCGACCGAACTCAAAATTGTTCGTCGGAGTAAATCTAAGGCAGTACATTCACTCATCAAGCGTACCCAGTCGCGTCCACGGTAGCTGCCAAACCGACACTCCAGATGTTGCACGCTGGCTTTATGGGCGAGCCCGATGAAAACTAAGCCAACCGGCTTATTCGGGGTTCCTCCACCAGGGCCAGCGATGCCGGTAACGCTGAGCCCCCAATCAGTGCCTAGGCACTGACGAGCCCCCACAGCCATTTGCTCAGCGACCTCAGCGCTCACGGCCCCCACTTTTGCTAGCGTATCGGGATGGACACCCAGAAGCTTTTCTTTGACCTGATTGTCGTAGGCAATAACACCGCCCAAAAAGTAGCTCGAGCTGCCCGCGACCGCAGTCAGACTTTTCCCCAACCCGCCCCCTGTACAAGATTCGGCTACGGCCAGGGTTTGCTGTCGAGCCGTGAGCAGCGCACCCACAGCATGGGCCAGGGTCTCGTCATCGGTACCAAAGCAGTCTAAGCCGCCAATGTCTTTCAGCTGGGTCTCAACCGGTTGAATGAGCGCCTCAGCCGCCTCAACGGTGTCTGCCTTGGCTGAAATCCGGAGTTTAATCACCCCCTTAGCCGCGTACGGAGCCACCGTAGGGTTGGTGAGCTCTAAAAAGGGAGCCACCCGTTCAGCAAGGCCTGATTCACTCACCCCCCAAAACTTGAGGGTACGACTGTGGATGACGCTCCCCGCCCACCCCTGCGCTTTCAGGTAAGGGACCGAAGTGGTTTCCCACATATCGTGCATTTCCCGAGGCACCCCTGGAAACGTCATAATGACTAAGCCCGCCCTGGGTTGCCAAATCATGCCGGGCGCAGTGCCCTGGGCATTGGGCAAAATCTCAGCCCCTTTGGGTAGCAACGCCTGTTTGCGATTATTCTCGCTCATCTCCCGTCCCCGCCGGGCAAACTTGGCTTCGATATCGGCGATAATATCCGGACTTTCGACCAGGGGCGTGTCGAAAAAATCGGCCAGGGTCGCTGTGGTCAAATCGTCGGGAGTCGGCCCCAGCCCCCCGGTGAAAATCAGCAGGCGAGACCGTTCACAAGCAATTGCGATCGCGCGCTTAAGCCGCAGCACGTTATCTCCCACGACGGTCTGGTAGTGGTGGGCAATGCCCAGTTGGGCCAGCTGCTGAGCCAGGTACTGGGCGTTGCTGTTGAGAATGTCCCCCAACAGCAGCTCTGTTCCTACGCAAATAATTTCAGCACTCCGGTTCATAGGCGGTTAACCAAGGTATGGGTTGATGGTAGACGATTTTGGTGGAGGGTAGCGGGTAATGGGTGGTGGGTGGTGGGTCGAACATAGTTCGTAAGTTTTGAGTTTTGAGTTTTGAATTAAACCGCAGCCTCATTCAGACCTGGGGTCAGCTCTACTGGAAAAACTCAAAGTTTCAAACTGGATGTGGTTTAAGACCACTCGGTGCGAACTTAAAACTTAAAATTCAAAACTTAGAACTCAGAACTCTCTCCCTCTTCGCCTTTCCCCCTTCCCCCTTCGCCTTTCCCCCTTCGCCTTTCGCCTTTCCCCCTTCGCCTTTCGCCTTTCCCCATGCCCCTCCCCCTCCTCATCATCATCGGTCTCATCACCCGCACCCTAATCGCCTGGCTGCTCCCCCCTGGCTTTGATGAGGCTTACTATTTTCTCTATACCCAGCACCTCGACTGGAGCTATTTCGACCATCCGGTCATGGTGGCGTTGACCAGCGGAGTAGGAATCTGGCTGACGGGGCAAATCACGCCGCTGACGCTGCGGCTAGGGGGGCTGCTACTCTATACCGCCAGTACGGGGCTGCTGACTGCAACGGGGCGACATTTGTTTGGTGAGAAAGTGGGGTATTTGGCGGCTGCGATCGCAACCATCACCCCTCTGTTTTTCTTGGGATTTGGCACCCTAGCCTCTCCGGATAGCGGACTGATTTTTTTCTGGAGTGCGGCGATGTATGTGGCAGCACGGGAGTTTTTCCCAACGGGTCAAACAGCTCAGGTCGCTCGCCAGCCCTATCAGCCGACTGCACGGATCGTCTTGATCGGGGGGCTTTTGGGCCTGGCCTGTTTGAGTAAATATCACGGATTTGTTTTAGGGCTAAGCCTGGTAGGATTTTGTGTCACCAGTGCGCGCCATCGACGGGTGTTGAGGTCGCCCTGGTTGGGGGCAAGCCTGCTGGTATTTACCCTAACGCTGACACCCCTCGGGTACTGGAACGCCCAGCATGGCTGGATATCGTTTGGGTTTCATCTATCAACCCGATTCGAGGGCAGCGAGCCTAGCGGGTTCGACCCTTTGAACGTGCTGTGGGTATGGCTTGCGGAGGTCGGATTTTTGTTTCCCACCGTTGGATTCCCACTTTGGTGGGTCACCGTTCAGTCGATCCGCGAACTCATCAAACAGTTGATAAAACCAGACTTTGGCAAGGGGATAGGTTCAACCCCGCTGGCGTTTTTACTGTGGCTGGGGCTGCCCATTGCGGTGGGGTTCACGCTTTTGGGCGGGGTGACTTCAATTTATCCTGCCTGGCCAGCCCCAGGGCTATGGTGCCTATCGCTGTTGCTGGCGCGCTCGGCGGCGAACTGGCCTCAACCCAGGATGCGTCGCTGGCTCGGCGGCACCGGGGCGTTTTTGGGGGCCTTACTGCTGTTTGTGCTGCTGCACATCAGTCTGGGCACGCTTCAGCAGCAAAGCCGGTTTGCGATATTTGGGGGGATATTTTCTAGCGATAGCGATCCGACAGCGACGCTGATTGATAGCGTCAGGCTCAGGCGGCAAATTCAAGCCGTGCCCAGGGTCAGGGATGCGATCGCAAGCGCAGATTTCTTAGTGACCAACGAGTTTTGGCTCAGTGGCTATGTGGATATGGCGGTCAGCCCCATCACCACAGCCCCGGTGACCGCCTTTACCGAAGACCCTCGGGGGCATGCCCTCTGGTTTAATCCAGCCGATTGGCTAGGTCAGCAAGCACTTTTTATTAGCATCGCTGATTTTGACCAGGCCGAGCTGCAGCGCGAATATCAGCCCTATTTCAGTCAGTTTGAGCGGCTAGATGAGATCGCGCTTAAACGGAGTGGCGCAATCACCGAGACCGTTTATATCTACCGAGTCGGCCAGCTAGAAGTGGCTTATCCATACCCCTATTCTTGAGCCCAAATTTGAGGCTAGATAAATTTGAGGCTAGATTCTACGGGCGTGACGGCGAGCTCGCCAACCGGTATAGCTCAGCAGGGCCGTCGCCGCCACAGCATAAATCACCCCGCTGGGCATGCCTGAGAAGGCCAGTGCCAAACATCCTGCCCATAGGGTCAAGGCGTAGATAAACAAGACGGTAAATCGATGGGAAAATCCCGCATTCAACAGACGATGGTGCAGATGACGTTTATCTGCAACAAACGGCGATAGGCCACGACGCAGGCGCGCCAGTATGACTGCCGACATATCGATGATCGGCACGGCTAAAATCAGAATCAAAGAAGGGACCAGCACCGCTGCCGTCGTCACACCTTTGACCAAACCAATCACCCCCACCCCAGCCAGGGTAAAGCCCATAAAGTAGGCACCGCCGTCGCCCATAAAAATTTGAGCGGGGTTAAAGTTATACCTCAAAAAACCCAGTGCCCCCCCGGCTAAGCCCGCTGCCACCAGCGCCGCAGCGGGCTGGTTCATAAACAGAGCCACCACCATCATGACAATGGCGGCAATGCCCGATACGCCAGCAGCCAACCCATCCAGGCCATCAATCCAATTAATGGCATTAGCCATGCCCACCAGCCAAATCACCGTGATCGGTAAGCTCACCCAGTAGTCAGGCAGCTGAACAATCCCCATCCCTGGAATGGACAAAAACTCAATGTTGACGCCGACTTTCCAGGCGAGTGCCGCAATGACGGCCTGCATGATGAGTCGACTGATGGCCGACAGGCCAAACAAGTCATCCATCAATCCAATTAAAAAGAACGCAACCCCACCGATGGTTACGCCCCATATTTCGTATTCATCCACTGGGTTGAGGGGGTTACCTTGGATATCAACAAACCCCCCTAGCCCCCAAACAGCTAACAGCGCAACCACCGTGCCGATAAAAATTGAAATCCCGCCTAAACGAACCATGGGGGCCTGATGAACTTTGCGCCCACCCGGCATATCAAAACGGCCACTGCTAAGCCCAAATTTTCGGACGATTGGCGTCAGCGTCAAGACGATCAGGGCTGATACCGTAAAGGTCAGTAAGGGATATATCTGGGACGGCATTGGGCTCAGGAGGGGATAGCAATAAGGAGTGTCAAATTTTTGGCCGCATCTAAATCCGCAGGCTGCCCTTGGGCAAAACTCGAGGTTTCACACTGGCTGCGATTTAGCTAAGCTCGCAAAGACCTTAAACAGGAAACGCGGCTTTGTCAATAAAAGCTTTCGGTTAAGGCTTTCGGTTTATGTGAGCGGCTATCCGGTGATAGAACCAAAAAGATCGTGACGAAAAGCAAATTTTGAGTGAAACTCTCTTCAAAGTTGCCCGCTGCTTAACAAAAGCTGCTCTATATCGAAATAAGGCCTAACCAAAAGCCCCACGCAGATTTGGGATGCACGCAACCTTTTCGGCGCTAGTATACCCCGTTCTTTTCTGCATGGAGCAATTTTTTCTGATATACCTGCCAAGGGCAGGCATGGCCCAGTCAGTGTTCACTAAGATCGCGACGCTTGCCGCCCAGCTGCGGCCTGTCTACCCCGCGTCAACAAAATCGCTAACCGAAGCGGCTAAACCATCGCCGGTGCCCCTACACTGAGATGGGGATACAGGGGAAACCCCTCACACAGAGCCGCAACCCGACGGCGACACTCAGCCGTACTATTGGCAGGCTCGAGGAGCCGATCGGCAATAATGTCCGCAATTTCAGTAAACTCTGGTTTTCCCATACCCCGAGTGGTCATGGCCGGTGAGCCCAGCCGCAAACCGCTGGTCACAAAGGGCGACTCTGGATCAAAAGGCACCGTGTTTTTGTTCGCTGTGATATTGACGTCGCTTACCAAGGCGTCAGCTTGTTTACCAGTCATCCCAATCGAGCGCAGATCAACCAGCACTAAATGATTGTCAGTGCCATTCGAGACCACCTTAAACCCCCGAGCCTGGAGCTGAGCGGCTAAAGCCTTTGCGTTTTCAATAACTTGGGCAGAGTAGGTTTTAAACTCAGGCTTGAGAGCTTCACCAAAGGCTACGGCTTTAGCCGCAATCACATGCTCTAGCGGTCCACCCTGGCTGCCTGGGAAAACCGCTTTGTCAAACTTTTTACCCAGGTCAAGATCGCGGGTCATAATCAAGCCCCCCCGAGGCCCCCGCAGAGTTTTATGGGTGGTGGTGGTCACCACATCACAGTGGGGAATGGGGTCAGGATGCAGACCTGCCGCCACAAGGCCAGCGATATGGGCAATATCAGCCATCAGATAAGCGCCCACCTCGTCGGCAACGGCCCGAAACTGGTCAAAGTGAATCGTGCGAGGGTAGGCCGAATATCCACAGATAATCAGCTTAGGCTTATGCTGCAAAGCGATCTGGCGGATCTCGTCAAAATCAAGCTGCTCAGTTTCTCGGCTAACGCCGTACTGAACCACGTTAAACCACTTCCCCGAAACGTTGACAGGCGACCCATGGGTAAGGTGCCCGCCGTGGGATAAGTCCATCCCCATGATGGTGTCACCGGGCTTTAGGAGCGCTAGAAAAACGGCGAAGTTGGCTTGGGCTCCAGAGTGAGGTTGCACATTGGCATGGGCTGCCCCAAATAAGGCTTTGATCCGATCGATCGCCAGCTGCTCAGCCTGATCGACAAACTCACATCCTCCGTAATAGCGTTTGTTGGGCAACCCTTCAGCGTACTTATTGGTCAAAACAGAGCCCTGCGCCGCCATCACCGCAGCTGAGGTAAAATTCTCGCTGGCAATAAGCTCTAAATGATCGCGCTGGCGCTGCAGTTCGCGACCCATGATCGCAGTCAGTTCAGGATCGGTCTGCTGCAAAAAGTCGAAATTTGTCGATGTCTTTGTCGATGTCTTTGTCGATGTCATAGTTATTGAACTCTCAAGCTCCCCAATAAGACGTGATAAGGCGACCCGTTAAGCCGATTAATTTGGCCCCAATTCAGACTCATTATAATAGCGTGCTCTTTTGCCCTATCTAATAAAGCACCGCAGATGGATATGTATTGAAGCGAGTCATTGAAAGCGAGTTATCAACCGGGGGATTTTGACCCAGGAATGACCGGTGACTTTGGATTTTTTGCGATCTTCAACCCCATCTGAATCTTTGCAGACCGAGGAAGTTTGGCAGAAATCAGATTTTCGTATCGAAGTGTAACGGTTTGAAACTTATAATGATTGAGATCGGCTGAGATAAGTCATGAAACGAGCTAGCTTAGCTCAGACGGTCAATAGACAGTCAATATTGAGGGTTAGGCATGCGGGTTGCGATCGCAGGCGGGGGGTTGGCAGGGCTAGCCTGTGCAAAATATCTAGTAGATGCAGGTCACACACCCATTGTCCTAGAAAGTCGAGATGTTCTAGGCGGGTTAGTCGCTGCCTGGCAAGACGAAGACGGTGACTGGTACGAGACCGGCCTACATGCTTTCTTTGGAGCCTATCCCAATATGCTGCAGCTGATGGGGGAGCTGGGCATTGAGGATCGCTTGCAGTGGAAAAAACATACCTTACTTTTTAATCAGCCTGAGAAACCCGGTACCCTATCTCGCTTTGACGTCCCCGATATCCCAGCGCCTTTTAACGTGATCATGTCGATCATCCGCAACAACGACATGCTCAGCTGGGAGCAAAAGATCCGGTTTGCGGTAGGTTTACTCCCCGCAGTGGTACGAGGTCAGCAGTACGTCGAAGAGATGGATAAATACAGTCTCTTGGAATGGCTGCGCCAGCATGGGATAGACGATCGCGTCAATAGCGACGTGTTTATCGCGGCCTCTAAAGCCCTCACCTTCATCAACCCAGAAGATGTGTCGGCAACGATTATTTTGACCGCCCTCAATCGGTTCTTGCAAGAACGCTACGGCTCTAAAATTGCCTTCTTAGACGGGTCTCCCACAGAGCGCCTGTGTCAGCCCATCGTCGACTACGTAACTGAGCGAGGCGGCGAAGTTCGTCTAAATTCTCCTCTTAAAGAAATTACGCTCAATGAGAACGGCACCGTCAGGCACTTTGTCATCCGAGGCGTCCATGGAGCCTCAGATCATGTCATCGAAGCCGACAGCTATGTTTCAGCCACCTCGGTCGATGTCATGAAAGTGCTGATGCCCAAGCCCTGGCGAGAGATCCAGTTCTTTAAGAACTTGGACGAACTGGAGGGGGTACCGGTGATCAATCTCCATCTTTGGTTTGATCGCAAACTGACCGATATCGACCATCTGCTGTTCTCTCGATCTGACCTGCTGAGTGTCTATGCAGACATGAGCAATGCCTGCCTTGAATATGCGGACCCCAATCGGTCTATGCTGGAGTTAGTGCTAGCACCTGCAAAAGATTGGATTGAGCGTTCAGACGAAGACATCGTCGAGGCCACTATGGTTGAGTTGCAAAAACTCTTTCCCGAGCATTTTAATTCGGATGGTTCGGCTCAGCTGCTGAAGTATAAAGTAGTCAAAACGCCGCGATCGGTTTATACCGCCTCGCCAGGGCGTCAAGCCTACAAGCCTTTACAAGCAACGCCGATTGCTAATTTCTTTTTGGCTGGTAGCTATACAATGCAACGTTATCTCGGCAGTATGGAAGGGGCCGTTTTGTCTGGCAAACTTGCGGCTCAAGCCATTGAGCGCAGCGCCAACTCCCTTTCCAAGACAGCGCTCGCCGTTGCCTAGGAGGCATACATGCTCCAGCTATCCACATCCCCATCCCCCACTGTGTCACTCATTTCCACAGAAGACTCCTATGAACGCTGTCGCCAGATTACAGCGGAGTTTTCTAAAACGTTTTACATGGGCACTCTGCTCATGTCTGAGGCAAAGCGCCGGGCCATTTGGGCCATTTATGTCTGGTGCCGTCGCACCGACGAGCTGATTGATGGTCCCCAAGGGTATCTGGCCACTGAGAGCACTCTAGATGATTGGGAAGCGCAGCTAGAGTCGGTTTTTGCGGGTAAGCCCCTAGATGACTTCGACGTCGCCATGGTAGATACCCTCGATCGTTTTCCCCTCGATATGCAGCCCTTTCGAGACATGATTGCGGGCCAGCGGATGGACCTCGCTCGCTCACGGTACGAAACATTTGAAGACCTCAAGCTCTACTGCTATCGGGTAGCAGGTACAGTAGGGCTCATGTCTACCATCGTCATGGGCATAGATCCTGAGTACAACACTGCCCCCTGGGCTCGCAACCATCCGCTCCCTAACCCTACCCAGCAGGCAATTGCCCTGGGCATTGCCAATCAGCTCACCAACATCCTGAGAGACGTGGGCGAAGATGCCCGCCGCGGTCGGATCTACATTCCGCTAGAAGATTTAGCCCTGTTTAACTACAGCGAAGAAGATTTGCTGAAGGGTGTTGTTGACGAACGCTGGCAGGCGCTGATGCGATTTCAAATCCAGCGCGCGCTCAAATTTTATGGAGAGGCCGAAAAGGGCATCAGCTTCCTTAATCCAGATGCGCGGTGGCCTGTGTGGTCCGCCTTGATGCTGTACCGAAAAATTCTCGATGTGATCGCTGAAAACCAATACGATGTCTTCAACCGGCGAGCTTTTGTGCCAACCCTCCGCAAAGTACTTTGTTTGCCAAGCGCTCTAATCCATGCTCGTGTTTTCTAAACCCTTAAATTTACCCCCTAAGTCAGCAAGCGCAAAAAACCGCCAGTCCTTTTGACCTGGCGGTTTTGACTATAGCTTTCGGCTCTATAGAGCCTAACCTTGGCAACACAAACTAGACAAGCTAGGAAGCTGTCGTTTGAGCCGCCAACAGTTCCTTTAGCTTTTCGAGATCTTGAGCCCAGCGTGGGTCAGGCTGAACAGCAGCGGTTTGACCGCTCGAATCCGAGGCATTTCCACCCTTCCGGGTCTTCTTGCCGCGTCGGCTACCGCCGCCAGCGTCAGCCGTGGTTTCTTCGTCGCTGCCTTTACTGCGAGGGAGCGCTTTTTCTACTTTGAGGGGCGTGTCTTGCAGCATGTAGCCGTTGTACTTCTCAACAAGGGCATCCGCAATTTCGTCACTTTTAACCGTCACAAATCCAAACCCACGGCATTTACCCGTCTTGCGATCGGCAATCAGCTTAACGGAAACCACGCCCTCCGTCTCTCCCGCGAATACAGCCTCAAACGCTTCTCGCTCTAGGTCTTTAGACAAATTACCAACATATAAACGAACCGACATTAAGACACCTCTAAATTAAACACTTTAAAAAAACAAACCCAAAAACAAACCCTGAGCGGCTAAAAAGAAGCCCCCTTGATTGCAGGTTTTGGTGCTGCTAACACCCAGTGGGTAGTCGTTTGATATCTCTATCACGCTATGATCATCAGCCCAATGGCCGTTAGAAGTGGAACAAAACTTTAGACAAGCTCACTCTCGACGTACAACACTGTCTCAGCCAATATCTCGGTCAATAATTTTGGTCAATAATTTTGGTCAATAACTTGGGTCAACACTATTGTCTCAGTCAAAACTGCTGTCTCAGTCAACACTGCTTGTGCCCATGAGACTCAATAAATACTCGATGAGCTATCGCTGCTCGGGGATGGTACTGAATGTTGCATAACTACGTTGCATAACTGTGGTCAACAGCTGATCCATTAGTGCCCACGGCTCTTGTAAGCTTTAACGCCAGGTATTGACAGCACTAGGTATTGACGGCACCAGTCTTAAACCCACTCACTTCTCCAAGGTATCACGGCACTACGAGTCAGACCAGCCTCCAAGATAGATTTTTGATTAAGTGAGGATTAAACAATCACGATTTTGCTGACGAGATTCTTATGGGCTCACCCATAAATAAAACCAGCCCCGAGGGGCTGGCTAATTTTGCTGTGTTGAGAGTAGGAGAACCCAACGCTCAGGCCTGAGTTGGCAACTGGCCAATGGCAACTGGCTAACCCACAGGCTATGCCAGAAAGCAGGGTTAAACTCTGTTATAAAACTTAACATTCATTGTTGAAATGTGCAATAGTCCTTAACGACTAGCCGCGTACCAATATCCACAACCCGCTGATCAATGAGATCGCCAGCACTACAGCTGACCAGAGCGGGGCTTGGGCCTGAAGAGCCTGGCTACTCGATTTAAGATGGCTGATATCGATCCAGAGGTGATGCCCTCGGCGAAACCACCCGAGGACTTGGACAGGCTGATTGAGATATTGAACCGGACGCGCCCCCAGCTTTACCCCATTACCGATGGGACCCAATATTGAGAAGAAATGTAGCTTGAACAGGCCTTGAGGCGTTTTTAACAAGAGCTCTTGCCCAAGCCAGTTAGCAATACCAGGACGCCCCACAAGCTGGCCTGACAGCTTAACGGGCAGGCTATCTACTGGGATTAAGTCAGGTGTAGCAGCCCAATCAGCCACCTCTTCTGTCGCAGGTGCTAGTTGGGGATCTAAATCTGGGAACAGGGCGTTAATGCGGAGGAGTGTGCCAACGCCCAAGCCAAGTAACAATGAACTTTTGAGCACGCTGGGGTCTTGGTAAAGCCAATCTAAAAATACCCATTGAAACGCCGCTGCTGTTGCACCAATACCCCAGAGAAGAAAGCCTAGAAATCCGCCGATAGCCAGTCCAAACCAAGGGCTGCCCTGCAGTAGCAGGGTTTTCCATTCCGCCCTGTTCAAAGCTTTGCTTTTTTTATCGGGACTGTGTCGATCAATCACGGATTGAAAATCGATTTCAGGGGGGAGTTGCCAGTGGCGGGCATACAGGGTGAGCAGCTGGAGTCGATCGCCCAAGGGCGGATGACTCTGATTGCAGGATAACCAGCTTCGAAAGGGGTTCACGATATCCCATGCAAAGTACTGGGCAAGCGGGCGAGTGGGTCGTGGACTGGCGGCAATTTGAGTGGGCAGAAGCAGCGTTAGCTGCTCTAGGATAGGGGGCGTATAGCCTTGGGTCTCAAGGGTGTGGTTGAGCGCTAAAGTGAGTTTGCCGAGGGCACGTACCAGACCGTTGGGGTTGCCTGTAATTTCAGCGGCAGCGCGATCGCAATAGTACGTCCGCAAACGACTGAGCCAGCTCCCCGCTTTTTGAAGCAGCCAAAAAACACCGTAGCTCAGCGTCGCCCCGACCCCCGCCGAAAATCTCACCAGACGCTGCTGCTTGTTACCCCACATCGCCAGCCGCCAATATAGCCAGTGACAGCCATAGAGAATCAAGCCCTGTAAAGAGAGTAAGGGCCAATCCCAGCGCCGCCAGTGCCCTATCTCGTAGGCATACAGCGTGGCAATTTCATCTTCCTCGAGCTGGTCGAGCAGCCCCTGACTAACCACCAGCCGACCGTAGCGGGGCAGCCAACCGTAGGAAAAAATCAGCGGTATCTCTGAGGGCAGCAGACCTAGCGTAGGAAATTGCCAGTTGCGCTTAAGACAGATCTGCCGCAGCACCTTGACCGCCTCAGGGCTGGACTTCATCAGCAGACGGGTTGAAAAAGGGCGCAGATCTGCCGTCAGTCGTAGTAGCCAGTCCCACAGCCACGGAGCCGCCAACCCTAGCACGATTAGAACGATTAGCAGGGGCCAGGTTTGGTCTTGATCAAAGGCCCTGACCCGACGAATGCTCAGCGGCAAGATGCGATCGAGCATCTGGAGATAGCCATTAATGCTACGCAGACTCAGATGCAGCAAAAAACGTAGCAGACCAAAGACGAGCAAGGCGGTGATGGCCTGGGCGAACCATAGTCGGCCCCGCTTGACTTTGCCGAGCAAGCGACCTGTTTTGAGCCGACCAGCATAGCGCCATTGCGGAGCAGTTAGGGCAGAGGCGGCGTCGGGTTGCACTGAGGTGGCGGCGCTGTTTGGAGAAGAGGGGGGAGCGACAGCGGGGGGGGATGAGGGGGTCGAGGCGGGCAACTGGCTCTCACGGGTCAGGCGTTGGTTGAGCGCCTCGTAGTGAAATAACGACGACGTGGATAGGCGAGTATTTGAGCTATCAGCCGCCGAACGATCTGAATCCGTTTCAACGCCATCCAGGGGTTGACTGTGGTCTTCTAAGACGGACGGTTGGGCAGGCAATTGAGCAGATGATTCGGGTGAACTCAAAGGGGCATCAACACTTTCGAGGTTAGCCGTCGGGACCGCTGCAGGGCTTTCAACCTCTAGAGGCTGAAAGCCACTGAGATCAGAGGCGGGGGCCTGCTGGGCTCGGGACAGCTCGAGCTGTTTAGTATTGGCCCAATCACGCACCTGGCGACTGCTGCTCTGGGTAAGCGGCTGACAAAAGGCCAAAGCTTGTTGCCACGCTTGTTTAGCCTCGTAAGTCCTGACTAGCCCCATGAGCGCTTTGAGCTGATAGGCCCTGGGGATATCGGCACGACGGATCTCTTCAAAGATTGCGATCGCGCCTGCATAGTCCTGTCGTTTGAGTGCCCGTGTCCCTTTCTTTAGCGCCTGTTCAGGATCGAATTCTGGTGTCATGCAGCCCCTCCTTGCATAAAGCTGAGGTCCAAGACCTCTATCCATCAAAACTACCCAAAACAATATCCAAAAATCTTGAGCAGCCGCTGAGAATACGCAGACTTTTGCCCAGATTCTACCCCGCATCCTAGCCGGTTCCGTCACCAGATCCGGACAGCTAAGCCGTATGATGGTTAAGAGAAGTTTAACAACCTTAATTTCTCTTTAGCCTTTGAAATTCGCCACGCTTCATGCCTATCGTCTTGCTATCCGTCGCCAGTTTCATTTCATGGTTTGTCAGCATGATAGCGGGGGGCGGTAGCCCGTTGTTACTGGTGCCCACCGTTAATGTGTTATTAGGCTCACAGGCTGTAGCCCCAGTGTTGACCGTAGGCCTATTAGCAGGAAATCTACAGCGCTGTTGGCTGCTGCGCCAGCATATTGACTGGCGAGTAACGGCATGGCAAATCCCTGGAGTGCTGGTTGGGGCGCTGTTGGGGGCAATTGCCTTCACTCAGATTCGAGCCGAGGGGCTACAGCTAGTGATTGCGATCGTCTTACTGGGAATGGTGCTGAACAGCTGGCTGAGTCAGCATATGCAGCTGCCCGACTGGCCCGTCCAAGCCTGGCAGTTTCTGCCCCTGGGGTTTTTGAACGCAGTCGGCTCTGGCTTGGCGGGCACCACCGGCCCAATTTTGAATCCTGCCTATTTGAGTTATGGCTTAGATAAGGAGGCCATGGTGGCGACTAAAGCGATTAGTCTCGTCCTGGGTCACTGTGTCAAGCTGATCACCTATGGCAGTCTTGGTGTACTGAACCCAGAGATCTTAGGCTATGGCATCATCATTGGGGTGGTGGCCCTACCGGCCAACTGGCTCGGAAATCAATTCTTGCAGACAATGAGTGCTCAACAGTTCAAGCATTCCGTCTTTGTGCTAATCGGCGTTAGCGGCTTGATTACCCTCTGGCAAGAGCGGGCTCTCTTAAGCTTCTAAGCTCAGCCATAGTAATGCGCAGCGACGCTCCGCGTCGCCGCGTGCCCCGCTCTCCGTGTCTTCCCTCACTAACACTTTTAAGCTTGGCACAGCAACCGGCTTATTCAATTTCTAAAAGCGTTTCGACCACGGTGTAAATGTCTTCTTCTGCCTGGCCCGAGAGCTGACGATCTTTAATATCAATGAGCCCCTGAGCAAGCTGGTCAGCCCGCTTCTTGTAAACATTATTGGCCGCCAGCAGATCGGTAAAAACGGTTTGTTCAATGTGAAGACGATTGGCCTCTTCCTCCATAGGGACTGCATAGCCCACTTCATCAACATCGTATTTCAACAAAAAGATCAGGGCGTTGCTACGGGTTTGCAGAGCTTGCTGCAGGGCGCGGGTATCTAGCTCAAGTCGGTCAAACCCAACCTGGCCGTCAATGCGCAACTCAACAATCGGTTGAGGTTCAGGGGGCAAGTTAGCCTGGTCTAGGGTTGCGATCGCAGCCTCGCCCAGTTCTTCGATCGATTCTTGCCCCTTAGCCGTGAGCCGCAGACGAACGATCGGTCGCTGCTGGTAGTCTGTCTTTAAATCAGCCTGAACTCCTGTCGAGTCTAGGCTAACCAGCAGCACTCCCCGCTCGAACCCCGATTCTTCGACATTGTTGGCCTCCAAAGAGCCTGGGTTAAAGACCCAATTTTCGACTGCGTAGTGTTTATGAATATGCCCCAGCGCCAGGTAGTCAACCCCAGCAGCCTGCAGCGGTAGCAAATCGTTGTAGCGCAGCGCCCCAGCATAGCGGGCAATTTGGCCTTCGAGCCCGTGGTGAAATAGCAGCACTGTTTGCTGAGGCCCCCCAGGCAAAGTGGCCATAGCCGCTGCAATTTGTTCGATGGCCCGCGGGGCAGCCGCCCCATACCAATTAGAGCCCAGCACCCTGACCCCACAGTCTAGATCAATATAGCCGCCCCGTTTACCATCCCAGGCCGAATAAAAAGACTCGCCTGCTGCGACGTTGCCAGGTTCTAGCAGCTTTAGCAGCCCCCAATCGGATAAGTATCTGAGCCAGCTAGTTTTAGTCCCATAGGGGCGGTTGTCGTGGTTGCCTTCAATGGCAAGCACTGGGATATTGCAGGCCTGCAGCGTTTGTAAGCAGAGCTGGGCCTGATTAAGCACCGCCGGTTGAATCATCCGATGCTCAAATAAGTCACCGGCAATGACAACAAAATCAACCGATTCACCAATCGCATATTTTTCAATGACATCCTGAAGCGCAAAGAAAAAATCCTTGGTGCGCTCCGGACTATCGTAGCGATCAAAGCCTAGGTGGATATCGGCTAGATGGAGAAACTTTGGCATCGGTGAGGGGGTATTTCTGAAGCGGTCTGTGCCAATCTTATACGGGTGCTCCAGTCGTTTCTGCAGCCAGCTCTTCCAATCGCTCTTGCTGGTCTTTTGTAATACATGACTGGATGACGGTTTCGATATCCCCTTCTAAGATGGGGTTGAGGCTAAAGTTTTGCCCCAGACGGTGGTCGGTGACCCGATTGTCTTTGTAATTATAGGTGCGGATTTTTTCAGACCGAGAGCCCGTGCCCACCTGAGAGCGACGCATTGAGGTGACCGCTTCCTGCTGCTCACGCAGCTTCATCTCGTAAAGCTTGGCCCGTAGGATCTGCATCGCCCGTTCGCGGTTTTGCAGCTGCGATCGCTCCTCAGTGCAAAACACGCGTATCCCGGTCGGCTTGTGAAACAAATCCACCGCCGTCTCAACTTTGTTGACGTTCTGTCCCCCCGCTCCACCAGAGCGAGCGGTAGACATTTCAATGTCTTTAGGGTCAATCTTAATTTCGACGTCGTCTACTTCTGGCATCACCGCCACCGTTGCGGTCGAGGTGTGAACGCGGCCGCCCGCTTCTGTCAAAGGAACCCGCTGCACCCGATGTACCCCAGCCTCAAACTTGAGCTTGCTGTAAACCTGATCGCCTTTAATTTCTAGAACGGCTTCCTTAAAGCCGCCCATATCGGCGTTTGACTCGCTGAGCATTTTGACTCGCCAGTTCTGCCCCTCACCGTAGCGAGAATACATGCGCACCAGGTCACCTGCCCAGATACCGGCCTCATCGCCCCCGGTTCCCGCTCGAATCTCGAGCATAATATTCTTGTCATCGTTGGGGTCACGGGGCAGGAGCAAAACTTTGAGGCGCTGCTCAAGCTGTTCTAGCTTCTCTTCGAGCTCGTTCACTTCGAGTGAAGCCATTTCTCGCAGCTCAGGATCGCCAGCTGATTCTTTATAGACTTCTTGAGCCCCTTCGTAATCGCGCTGAGACTGCTGCCAGTGCTCATAGGTGAGGACGGTTTCTTCCAGGGACGCGCGCATCTTGGCAATCTTCTGGAATTCGTCCGGATCTCTAGCCACATCCGGATCTGCCAGTCGCTTGGTCAGCTCTTGAAAAGTTTGCTCAACCGACTTCAGCTTGTCTAGTAAATATTGCTCAGCCATAAATACTCCCAGGGCGATCGGCCCACAACCTCAAAAACAAGCGAGCAGCTTCTCAAGAAAGCCACTCGGCGTTAAGTTGACGTTGCGATCTCTAAGCCTTGGCGTCAGTGCTGCCGTCAGACATACCGTACTTACGCAAGAACCGCTCAACGCGCCCTTCTGTATCAATAATTTTTTGGGTCCCGGTGTAGAAGGGATGATTCCCTGACCAAACATCGACGTGTAGCTCCGGCTGAGTTGACCCAACGGTCATAATCAGCTTGCCATCACAATATACCTTTGCTTCGGGATACCACTCGGGATGAATACCAGATTTTGCCATTTTCCTAAACCTGAATGTTTTCGCTATGGAGAACCACTATCGCTTCGAGAACTGAGGTGCTTTACGGGCCTTCTTCAGACCATACTTCTTTCGTTCTTTAGAACGCGGATCGCGGGTCAGATACCCCTCAGTCTTTAGGGGCTGACGATTGTCAGGATCAAGCTCACACAGAGCTCGGGCAACCCCTAGCTTAATCGCATCGGCTTGGCCTGTTAGCCCACCGCCCCGGACATTAACTAAGATATCGTAATCACTCTCAAGGCCCAGGGTTTCGAGCGGAGCTTTCGTCGCATTGAGATAGGCGGCATTATTTTGCAGGTAGTTATCACCCGGCTTGCCGTTGATCTTCAACTCACCACTGCCAGGAACCAACCGCACCCGAGCCACCGATGACTTACGGCGGCCCGTGCCCCAATAAACGACGCGATCAGATTGTTCTGCCATTATTTTTGTCCTCCAGGAATAGTATTAATAGTCAGGGTTTCAGGCTGCTGAGCTTGGTGAGGATGCTCAGGCCCTGCATACACTTTGAGCTTGGTAAAGAGCTTGCGACCGAGCGCATTCTTGGGCAGCATCCCTTTCACCGCTTTCTCTACAATCCGCTCAGGAATGCGGTCTTGCAGCTGCTGAAACGTCTCTACCTTCATCCCACCGGGACGTCCCGAATGGCGACGATAGAGTTTTTGTGACCGCTTCTTACCGGTGACGTCTATTTTGTCAGCATTGACAATGACCACAAAGTCACCCGTATCCATGTGCGGCGTATAGGTAGGCTTGTTTTTACCCCGCAAAATCTCTGCGACAACCGTGGCCAGACGCCCTAAGCGCTGATCGGCTGCGTCTATCACATACCATTTCTGATTGAGTTCACTCACAGGAGGAACGAAGGTTTTAGTCATTGTTAGATTTCCCAGACTCTGAATATCAACGAGATGTTTTCTTTGAAAAGCTTCAAACCACTGCCGGGCTCGCCAGCAAAAACTGAGGTTGGGTATCTACCCAAACTTCTGGCGGAAACGGAAACTCATCGTAACCCACCCGAAGTAAACAGAGCCCCTGAGCAGGCGCAGAATGTTTGACCAAATCGCGGCGCTTTGACTGCCAAAGATGGGTAAAGTTTTCAGGTGAGAGCCGCCCCCGACCCACCTGAACCAGCAGCCCCATCACTAAACGGACCATGCCGTAGAGAAAGCCCTTAGCCTGTAGTTCCACCCGTATAAATGCCCCTTGACGGGTGCACTCAGCTGCCTGCAGGTCAACCCACGAATGGGCACGTCCCGAGCCTGCCCGGTGAAACGCAGCTAGATCATGATACCCCACCAAAGGGCTAAGTGCCGACTGCATCAGGGCTACGTCCAGCGGCTCATAGTAAAAATGCCAGGCATAGGGTCGAATGAAAAGGTTGGGTCGAGCATCTGTGTAGAGGGTGTACCGATAGCGTCGCCACCGGGCAGAAAACTGAGCGTGCCAATCATCTGCAACCCTAGCCGAAGCCCGAATAACAATATCATCGGGCAGTCGATGGTTGAGAATATCCGCCCACCGATAGGCCGGAATCATCTCAGGGGCATCAAAATGAGCGACCTGAGCCGCTGCATGAACGCCCGTATCGGTGCGACCCGCCCCGTGAACCGTGGCAAAACACCCTAAAATTGACTGAATGACTGCTTCAATTTCTGCCTGCACGGTACGCTGCTTGACTTGGCGCTGCCAGCCGTGAAATCGCGTTCCCAAATACTGAATCACCAAGGCGACGCGCTGCATTATCTGTCGCTTGGTGTCAGCCGCTGTTAGCAGCTGCGCTTGCATGGTCGAGGTCCCGGCAGGCATCATCTTCTGAATCAGCTAGGTGAGCTCAATGATAGCCATGGGCGCATTGTCGCCGCGTCGGCTGACCGTACGCACAACGCGAGTGTAGCCGCCGTTACGGTCGGCATAGCGATCGGGCACCTGCTCAAATAGAGCATGCACCAGATCTTTGTCATACATATAGCCCAACGCGCGACGACGGGCCGAAAGCGATCCTTCTTTCGCAAGGGTAATCATTCGCTCCGCTTCAGAACGAACCGCTTTGGCTCGAGCCTGAGTTGTCTTGATACGACCGTTGCGGATGAGCTCAGTCGTCAGCGATCGCAAGAGCGCACGACGCTGATCAGCAGGTTTGCCCAGGTGGGGGATACGACGGCGATGGCGCATGGTAGCCTCTCTTTGACTAAGTTAAACAGGACTAATTAAACAGATTCAAACAGCAGTTTTAGACCGCAGACAGAAAAAAACCGAAGCCCAGGGCTCCGGAAGTGACCTCTAAGCAGAGGCAGTCGCGACCCGTTAAGAAGATTTAGCGGGCTTCTCAAGCGGCAGCATGATACCAAGCTTTTCCTGGAGGGCTTCAACCACTTCTTCGGCAGACTTTTGACCAAAGTTTTTGATCTCAAGCAGATCTTCTTGACTGTAGTCCAGCAAATCTGACACCGAATTGATTTGGGCGCGCTTCAGGCAGTTATAAGCCCGCACCGATAGCTGCAACTCTTCGATGGGGATCTGGTAGGTCGGATCTTCCTCCTTAGTATCCTCGTCGCGCTTGGGCTCAAGGGTAACGTCTTTGAGTGGGTTAAACAGATCGGTGAGAATCACGGCAGCTTCGCTCATCGCCTGCTGCGGGGTCAGGCTACCATTCGTCCAGATCTCCATCATCAGCCGGTCTTTAGGAGTAGACCCACCAATAATCGTATCTTCAACGGTATAGTTGACCTTGCGAACCGGCATAAACACAGCATCGATTTGCATAAAATCGAGGGCGGCAGACTCATCTCGGTTGCGATTTACCGCCCGGTAGCCGCGCCCCCGCTCAATCCGAAATTCCATCTCTAGGGTATGCCCAGACGATACGGAGGCAACATACTGATCTGGGTTAACCAGCTCAACCTCTGACGGCAGCTCAAAATTAGCAGCGGTCACGGTAGCCGGGCCCTGAACAACCATCCGACCAATTTGAGGCTGGCTAGAATAGCTCTTCAGGACAATCTCCTTCATGTTAAGAAGAATATCTAGAACGTCTTCTCGAACCCCTGGGATAGTCGCAAACTCATGGCTCGCGCCCGCGATGCGCACCGCGGTAACCGCTGCCCCTTCGAGGTTGGACAGCAAAACCCGCCGCAGCGCATTGCCCACGGTGGTCCCCTGGCTACGCTCTAGCGGCTCGATAACAAACTGACTGTATTGACTTTGATCGTCCTCAACAACGGACTCTACGCATTCAACTTGGAACTGTGCCACTAGGTGACCTCCCTATATGCCCTCGACAAGATATACCCTCAACCAGGCGCTACTGTGTATTAGATCTGTTTTTAAACCCGACGGCGCTTAGGAGGCCGACAACCGTTGTGAGGGATGGGTGTCACATCGCGAATCAAGGTAATTTCGAGCCCCTCTCCCTGTAGTGCCCGAATCGCGGTCTCACGGCCTGCGCCTGGTCCACTGACCATCACCTCGACCTGACGCATGCCCTGATCCATCGCCCGACGGGCCGCACCGGACGCTGCCTGCTGAGCCGCAAACGGCGTCCCTTTCTTGGCCCCCTTAAAGCCACTAGAGCCAGCCGATGCCCAAGAGACTGCACCGCCGCTCGCATCGGTGATCGTCACAATCGTATTGTTGAAGGTCGATTGAATATGGGCGACACCGTTGGGGATATTTTTCTTGGGTTTGCGGCCACCTGCGCGCTTGACACCTTTTGCCATAGTCCTTAGTTTCCAGAAAAGCGATTTGCTCGTATTTGCTCAAACACACAAAAATGCGATGACTTCAACCAGCAGGGTCGAACCGTATCGCATCTTGTCAAGAGCGCCATACTGTCTCGAACAGCAGGCGCTAAAGTCTACTTCTTAGGGGCTTTCTTTTTGCCTGCGATCGCAACCCGACGACCTCGACGGGTCCGGGCGTTGGTGCGAGTTCGCTGTCCACGAACCGGCAGCCCAGCCCGATGTCGCCGCCCCCGATAGCAACCGATATCCATCAGGCGCTTGATGTTCATATTTTCCCAGCGGCGCAGATCCCCTTCGATCTGATAGTCGTTCTCAACGACTTCCCGCAGCTTGGCAACGTCAGAGTCAGCCAGCTCTCGCACCCTGATATCGGGGTTGACCCCTGTTTTTGCCAAAATTTCCTTAGAGCGGCTCAACCCAATCCCAAAGATATAGGTCAATCCAATTTCAATGCGCTTATCCCTGGGTAGGTCAACGCCCGCAATACGTGCCACCGGTCTTTCTCCCTAGTTTCTCTCGATATATGCTCTTGTGATATGGCTGCGTTCAACCCTGACGTTGCTTGTGCTTGGGGTTAGAACAAATCACCATGACGCGACCGCGTCGACGGATGACTCGGCACTTTTCACACATTTTCTTGACGGATGCCCGGACTTTCATGCCGAAAACAAAAATAATTTTTCCCTACAGAATTGCGATCTTAGCAAAGCTTTTGATATTAGGTCAAATATATTTTTTAATGCCGTGTCAACCTGGGCAAATCGACACGGCATTAAAGGGAGCTGAAGGGGGCTAAACAGTCACTAAGCGCCTCGTCTCAGCGCCGCCTCAATCTGTGCAAACTCTTGTTCCAGACGTTTTTTGAGTTTTTCAGGAACGGGGCGGTTGGGGTAAGCACTGTAGTGACCTGCCAGCGCATTCAGGGCGGTGCGCATGGTAGCAAAGGAGCTTAGACCTGAAACCGAATTGTTCCGACGGTAGCGGGAGGCAAAGGCGTTGATTTTACCTTTGGCGTCAGATTGGATAGCGGGTCGGGTCGGATCGTCATTTGAGAGATTAATCGCGGTTCTGAGGCTGTCGATGACGGCAATCGTATCTTGACTGTAGTTGCCAGACAGGCCGTCTGCACCCGTACCGCCGCTGCAGCCAGTCAGGCCAATAACAGCCACCAGCGCGATCGCAAATAAGCGAGACAAAATTCGTTTCATAAACCCCGTCCTGAAGCGTTCATAGATTGTGCAGTTGAAAATTATCTTATCGGAATACGGGATCGCTACCCTATTTCTGAGGTGGGATCTTATGCCGGGTATATTCTGAGCCGACGATTGGGTTCGTCTCCAAAGCTAAGGGACTTGAGACGATAGTGTTCGGCAAGCTCGTGTTGCATTTTACGGACCTTGGCCGAGCGGGGCAGCAGCTCGACGGGTTGTCCTTTAGGAATCACAATCTGCTCAACCGCTAACCGGGCTTCTTCTAAGGCTTCAAGTTCATCATCTTCGCCATTGCGAGCAAACAGGTCAAGATCGATGGCTTCGGGGGTGCCTGCATCAATGTCTAGCACCCGCTTCAGAGCCCGGGTAATCTGGGGAATACTGTTAGACTTGACGGTGTAAATTGGAATCTGGCGCGACTTGGCAATCTGCCTCAGTTTGGAGTGATTTTTAACATGGGATCTCAGCGCCAGAACCGCCTGAGCCAGTTCTAAATCTTTCGTGAGCACCACTGGCAAATCTAACGTGCGAACCACATGCTCTAACTGCTCCCGACTGATGCCATAGGGGTAAATCGGAGTAATGTCTTCGCCGTTGGGGCCTAGATTGAGGTCAGGCAAGAGCCCTTCGGCTTCTTCTAGGGGCTGAGGCGCGATCGCAGGGGCTTCGCTAAGGGACTGGTCGAGCAGAGACTGAAAATAGGGCGGCGGGCTGGCGGGCTGGGCGCGGCGGCTGCGCGAGCGCCGTTTGGTTTGTCGAGTACTGAGCGGAGCCATCTGCCCCGAGGCTCGCCAGCCGCCAATCGGCTTTGCCGTAATTTCACTACTGCCCGGTAGCTCATGGGTGATCACGACCTTGTTGTTCTCACCGAGCGATCGCACCTGGGAGCCCGGGGTACGGCCCCGCAGCAGGGTGTCAACCGTTTCTGCCACGTTTTCATGGACGACCCAACGCTGTCGCTCCAGCATCTCTACGGCAATATCAAAGGTGGGCGGGGCCTTACGCTCTAGCACACTCTTTTGGCTACCGCGACGACGGGCTTCGTCATCACCCAGGGTAACGGTCTGAATACCGCCGATGAGGTCAGATAGGGTCGGGTTTTTGATCAAATTTTCCAGCTGGTTACCGTGGGCTGTGCCCACTAGCTGCACCCCCCGTTCAGCAATCGTACGGGCAGCCAGCGCCTCCAGCTCCGTCCCAATCTCATCGATCACGATCACTTCTGGCATGTGATTTTCCACTGCCTCAATCATGACTTGGTGCTGCTGTTCAGGACGAGCAACCTGCATTCGTCGAGCCCGACCAATCGCCGGATGAGGAATATCGCCATCCCCGGCAATTTCATTAGACGTATCAATAATCACGACGCGCTTTAGCAGATCGTCCGCCAGCACCCGAGCAATTTCTCGAAGAGCGGTGGTTTTGCCGACACCGGGTCGACCCAGCAGCAAAATAGACTGGCCGGTTTCGACCAAATCGCGAATCATCCCAATGGTGCCAAAGATGGCTCGGCCAACCCGACAGGTTAAACCAATTACCTCCCCAGAGCGATTGCGCATAGCGCTGATCCGATGCAGCGTTTTTTCAATCCCAGCTCGATTGTCACCCCCAAAATCACCCACGTGCTCAATGCAGTGTTGCAAATCGGCCCTGGTGACGCCCTGGTCTGATAGGTACTCAGCCGCATCTGAAAAGCGGGCCTCAGGGTAACGACCCAAATCAAGAATGACTTCAATAAGCTCGTCTTTGCGAGCATGGGCTTCTAGTTTCCGACGAATGTCTCCCGGCAATATGGACAGAAGCTGCGGCAAATCGTCAGTCATAGAAGGCGTTCGAAGGAGCAGGTCAGGGGTGGGGGGCTGGGCGGCTGGATCGGGGAACTCCATCATCAGATGTGTGAAAGGAATCTTAGGTGTATTTAAGCTGTGAGACTAGGTCACGGGCAAGCTGAACCGCTGCGTTTAGGGGGCTGAGATGATCTTCTAGCCTAGCGTAGGGCTCGATCAGGGGCATAATTAATCGGCGCGCATAGCTACCGTAGGCTACGCCCGAAATCACTAAGTCATCGACCGCTTGAGCGGGGGACCTTAATAATCCAAGCGCCCTAAGCTTCTCAACGGTATGCTGGTTGGTTCCCCCCGCTAGTTGAACATGACCAGGTAAACGGGCGTTTAAGACTGCTTGCCCCGATTTAATCGTGGCATGGGTTGTCCCCACGCCGATGTCACCGCTCATGGGACGACCGTCGGCTTGCCAGACAAGTGGCACCTCTAGAGGAGACATAATCTTGTAAAGCTTCTTTAAATAGGCAACCAGGCCGTCCCCACCCGGACAGCTCACTGCGACTAGCTTGAGTCTGTTTAAAGAAGGTTGCAGCTGCTTCCAAAGGGTCTCAAAAGCCTGGGTTCGACCGATCTGCGTGTGAATTTCAATAGCATCGATCTGGGGAAGCAGCTGGGCTGAGATCGCGGCCCAGCTCGCCGACATCGAAACCGTCTCAATCAGAGCGGTTGGACACACCGGTAAACAGCGACCGCAGCCGTAACAGCGCTCGGCAATAACCCCCGCTGGCTGATTCAGCCCATCAAACCCAATCGCCTCGGCAGGGCAGACAAATTCACACGGACGCCAGCAGTCCGCCGGGCATTTCAAAGGGTCGAAAATCGCCTTGCGAAAATGGGGATCTTCACCATCATTCAGGCTCACCATTAGCCAAGGCTCAGCCGATCGATCACACCATAAGTCAGAGGAAAGCGCTTGTCGCCGCATTTTTTGGGCAGCCGTCACGCCTGCTTGAGCAGCTGCCACAACCGCCAAATCAGCTGCCGTGTCAATACAGTCCGCGCCTGCCAGCGTATAAACTAGAGCTAGATTACGCACCGCTGGCAAGTACTGATAGCTAGCGCCGCAGATCAGCTTAAACCAGTGACCTTGTCGAAGCGATAGGTAGGGATCGGATAAAACCATCACTCCCTTATGCTAATCGTTTCTTCTTTTCTAAGCCAGTTCCTGGCTGAGCGGCCCCCAGGTAAAAGCTCTGTCCCCACCAACTTCCACCACTACCTTCAAGCGGGGTTCGCTAGCAGCCAAATCAGACAAATAAGCCAGCTCTTGATTAGATAGCACATGGCCTTCGATCAGCCACAGGACAACGCCTTTGGCTTTTGAAGGTAAGTTCTCGAGTCGATAGGCAACCACGGGCGGAATGAAGTAGCGCTCTCCCACCGCAGCCTGACCTACATTTTTTTTACCTAAATGAGGCGGTCGAACCCCGTGAACACCGGTCAAGTAAGCAGCCAAATCGCCCAATCCCCGAGCAGATATATGCAAACTCTCATAGCCCGCTGCCCTGACCCGCCGCTGATATCGCCCTTCAAACCCACCTTCTAGAGGTATCCTGACCGCCAGTGCCTGCTCGCTCTCTAGATCACGAACAAATTTATTTCCAGCAATTAGCAAAAAGGGCATAGGCCTTATCTCAGTAACACTAACGACGATGACGTTAATGCAAATATAAACCACATCCCGGCTGGAAAAATATGCGGTTCTGCACTTTACGCAAACGGTTCTTATTTTTAGGTGGACAAACACTAAATACCTGTGTATGATTATTAATCGTCGCCAAAAAGATACTGAGCGGTCACGGCTGCTCAAGTCTAGGCGGCATTAGGTTGGCTGAGAGCCTTACCACGCCTTGATAGCGTTTTTTTGATTCTTGCTCTGAGAGAAAGCTTGAGAAAGCGCCTCAAACCCATTCAATCGAGATCAGATTGAATCTGACATAGTTGCGAGCCGCCTCTAGGAGCTGTTTCATAACGAGCTGTTTTAGAGGTCTGTGATGAGGATAACGGCGAAGCAACTCTGTTTTGGTGGACTGAAATCAGTTCGCTGATCGCCTGGGTGCCTCAGAATTCATGGGGTACTGCGAGATTTCGGGTTACGCCCAAAATCTCGATTTTTAACATGTTTAGTCGGAGACGTGATGGTGTCTGTTGGTATTCTGGGAACAAAGCTGGGGATGACTCAGGTTTTTGATGAGGCTGGCAATGCCCTTCCGGTGACGGTTGTGCAGGCCGGGCCTTGTGTCATCACTCAAGTGAAGACGAAACAGACAGATGGCTATTCTGCTGTGCAGATTGGCTATAAGGATGTGTCTGAAAAGGCGCTTAACAAGCCTCAACTCGGTCATCTCGCCAAAGCCAGCGCATCGCCTTTGCGCCATCTGCGTGAATACCGTATTGACGACAGTGCAGAATTTGAACTAGGTCAGACCTTGTCTGCCGATCGGTTCGAAGCCGGTCAGCTGGTAGACGTCTGCGGCAAAAGTATTGGTCGGGGTTTTGCGGGCTACCAGAAACGTCACAACTTTCGGCGTGGCCCAATGTCTCACGGCTCTAAAAATCACCGTCAGCCGGGTTCAACCGGGGCAGGCACGACGCCCGGTCGGGTCTATCCGGGCAAGCATATGGCAGGCCGGATGGGTAATGAGCGCGTCACCACCCGAAAGCTAACGGTGGTCAGAGTCGACGCTGAGCGCAACTTGCTCCTCATCAAAGGAAGTGTTCCGGGTAAGCCGGGTGCTCTGTTGAGCATTGCGCCTGCAAATATTGTTGGGCATAAGTAAGTAGGGCACGGGGATCTAGATCATGACTGAGTGTGTCATTAAAGACTGGCAAGGCGAAGATGCAGGCAAAACCACCCTTGAGCTGAGGGTGGCCAAGGCAGAAAATGCATCCCACATTGTTCACAGAGCGCTGGTGCGTCAGATGAACAATGCTCGTCAGGGGACGGCCTCCACCAAAACCCGTTCCGAAATTCGGGGAGGGGGGCGCAAGCCTTGGCGTCAAAAAGGAACCGGTAGAGCCCGCTCAGGCTCAAGTCGGTCACCCCTATGGAAAGGGGGCGGCGTCATCTTTGGCCCTAAGCCCCGCGACTACAGCGTCAAGATGAATCGAAAAGAGCGTCGTCTAGCAATGACCACTGCACTGCAGGGTCGAGCAGACGATCTAATCGTCGTTCAAGATTTTGCCGAGCAGCTGGCGCGACCCAAAACAAAGGATGTGTTGGGTGCTTTCGAGCGCTGGGGAGTTGAGGCAGAGTCGAAGGTCTTGCTAATAACAGCTGAGCGAAACGAGAATATCTACCGCTCAGTGCGAAACGTGGCTTCTATCAAGCTGATGTCGGCCACAAACTTGAACATCTATGACATTTTGGCCGCCGATCAGCTGGTGCTGACAGCGGCTGCCCTAGAGAAGATCCAGGAGGTCTACAGTGACTAAGCCCATTGACCCTCGTGACCTCCCCGATATTGTTCGGCGGCCCATTGTTACCGAGAAAGCAACCCTCAATCTTGAAAACAACCAGTATACATTCGAGGTCGCGCCCAAATCGACTAAGCCACAGATCAAAGCGGCCATCGAAAGCCTGTTTGATGTCAAAGTGACAGGGATTAGCACCCTCAATCCACCTCGAAAGAAGCGTCGAATGGGTCGCTTCATCGGCTTCCGCCCGACCTATAAGCGAGCAATCGTGACCCTCGCCCCAGGCGATAGCATCACCCTCTTCCCAGAACTTTAGAAACGATCATTTGAGCAGACTATGGGTATCCGTTCTTATCGGCCACTAACGCCTGGCACTCGCGAGCGCAGCGTCTCAGATTTTTCCGAGATTACACGCAGCAAGCCTGAGAAATCTCTCACTCACTCGATTCATCGAGCTAAAGGACGAAACAACCGAGGCGTAATTACGTGCCGCCACCGGGGGGGAGGTCACAAACGTCTCTACCGCATCATCGACTTTCGTCGAAACAAGCACGGCATTCCTGCAGAGGTCGTCTCTGTTGAGTATGATCCCAACCGGAACGCTCGGATTTCTTTAGTGCAGTATGAGGACGGGGAAAAGCGTTACATCTTGCATCCTGCCGGTCTGGCAGTCGGGGCAACCATTATTTCAGGAGAGGAGGCCTCTTTAGAAGTGGGTAATGCCTTACCCCTTCATAAGATGCCTCTGGGTACAACGGTTCACAATGTTGAGCTTTATCCTGGACGCGGCGGGCAGATCGTCCGGGCGGCGGGCGCAGGTGCGCAAGTAATGGCAAAAGAGGGGGGATACGTCACCCTGAAGCTGCCATCCAGCGAAGTCCGCATGATTCGTCGTGAGTGCTATGCCACGATTGGTCAAGTTGGCAATGTTGAGGCTCGCAACGTGACCCTCGGGAAAGCAGGTCGAAAACGGTGGATGGGTCGACGTCCTGAAGTTCGGGGTAGTGTGATGAACCCGGTCGATCACCCCCACGGTGGTGGAGAGGGTCGGGCTCCCATTGGTCGCAGTGGGCCGGTTACCCCTTGGGGCAAGCCTGCGCTTGGCTATAAGACTCGCAATAAAAAGAAAGCCAGCAGTTCTCTGATTGTTCGTCGGCGTCGTCGCTCTTCCAAGCGCGGTCGCGGTGGGCGTGATTCATAGAGTCAGGCTGTTCACTCCGGTCGTCTCCATCTCATTTTTTCGTACAGTCTCTGACAGTTATTTGTGTAGGTTGGCAAAACTATGGCGCGCTCCCTAAAGAAAGGACCCTTCGTTGCAGATCATTTACTCAGAAAGATCGAGACGCTCAACGCCAAAGGCGAAAAGCAGGTCGTCAAAACCTGGTCGCGGGCTTCTACGATTATTCCTCAGATGATTGGCCACACGATTGCGGTGCATAACGGTCGTCAGCACGTCCCCGTTTATGTCAGCGAGCAAATGGTGGGTCATAAGCTAGGCGAGTTTGCCCCCACTCGGACTTTTCGCGGGCATGCCAAAAGTGACAAGAAAGCGCGTCGTTAAGGGAGAGCCAAAACCATGGTAAGCATTGATAACAGTAGTCAGGTTAAGGCGGTTGCCCGCTACATTCGGATGTCTCCTCACAAGGTCAGACGCGTGCTCGACCAGATCAGAGGGCGCTCCTATCGCGAAGCTTTGATTATTCTTGAATTTATGCCCTATCGGGCTTGCGAGCCGATCTTGAAGGTTTTGCGGTCTGCGGTCGCAAATGCGGAGCACAACAATGGCTTAGACCCGGTTGATCTTTATGTCAGCGAAGCTTTTGCTGACCAAGGCTCGGTTCTCAAGCGGTATCGGCCACGGGCACAGGGACGAGCCTATCAAATTCGTAAGCCAACCTGCCATATCACTATCGCAGTGGCTCCTGGTACTGAGCGCTAGCTTCGGGTCGTGACCAAGCCGTAGCAACAAGACTTGTATTAATCAACAGCCGACACCGTAGAGGACTCTCCGTGGGACAAAAGATTCATCCAATTGGCTTCCGTTTAGGGATCACTAAAGACCACAGCTCTTGCTGGTATGCCGATCCTAAGCACTACCCTAGCCAGCTCCAAGAAGATCACACGATTCGACAGTATGTCGAAAAGCATCTCAGCAATGCTGGCATTTCTGAAGTTCGGATTGCCCGCAAAGCTGACCAAATCGATTTGGAGGTGCGAACAGCTCGACCAGGTGTAGTGGTGGGTCGCGGCGGTGCAGGGATTGAAGCGCTTAGAGCTGGCCTTCAGAAAGAGCTCAAGGATAGCAGCCGTCAGATCCGCATCAATGTTGTAGAAGTCACACGGGTTGATGCAGATTCAGCGCTGATTGCTGAATATATCGTTCAGCAGCTTGAGCGACGAGTATCTTTCCGAAGAGTGGTTCGACAAGCCATTCAGCGCGCTCAAAGAGCGGGGGTGGAGGGCATCAAAATTCAAGTGAGTGGTCGATTAAACGGTGCCGAGATTGCTCGGACCGAGTGGACCCGCGAAGGGCGTGTGCCTCTGCATACGCTTCGGGCTGACATTGACTATGCCTATAAAACAGCCCAAACCACCTATGGGATTTTGGGCATCAAAGTTTGGGTATTTAAGGGTGAGATTATCCCAGGCCAGGAAGAACCTCCGCAGGCTCCCAACGCTCAGCCGCGTCGTCGTCAGCCGCGCCGTCGCCAGCAGTTTGAAGATCGCTCTAACGAGTCGTAGCTAAGTCAATAGCTCCACCCAGTTTTCTCCCAACGCTTTCAACCAAGTTTGAGATAGACGCATCATGCTGAGTCCAAGAAGAACAAAATTTCGCAAGCAACATCGCGGTCGTATGCGCGGGATGGCCCAGCGAGGCAATCAAATTAATTTTGGCGACTTTGCTTTACAGGCAACTGAGTGCTCATGGATGACCTCTCGCCAGATTGAGGCGGGTCGGCGAGCCATGACGCGATACATCCGCCGAGGCGGCAAAATTTGGATTCGGGTTTTCCCTGACAAGCCGGTCACTATGCGCCCTGCCGAGACAAGGATGGGATCTGGTAAAGGTAATCCTGAATATTGGGTGGCTGTGATCAAGCCGGGTCGCGTCATTTTCGAAATTGCGGGTGTCCCAGAGGAAACGGCTCGCGAAGCAATGCGGTTAGCTTCCTTCAAACTGCCGTTTAAGACTAAGTTTATTGCGCGCAGCACGGAGGGGTAGGCATGGCTTTATCAAAAATGGAAGACGTTAGGAAGCTAACCGATGAGGAGCTATCTGACGAAATCGGCAAAGTTAAACGAGACCTTTTTGAGCTGCGTTTTCAGAAGGCAACTCGTCAGGTAGAAACAGGGTTTCATCAGTTTAAGCAATTGCGTCATCGCTTGGCTCAGTTGATGACGGCTGAGAGAGAGCGGCAAATTGCCGCCACAAGCAGTTCTGAGGGTCAATAGGAGTTGAGCAGCGATGGCAGTTAAAGAAAGAGTTGGTTTAGTCGTCAGCGACAAGATGGATAAAACGGTGGTGGTGGCAGTTGAAAGCCGCGTTCCACATTCTAAGTACGAAAAAATCATGGTGCGGACTAAAAAGTTCAAGGCACACGACGAGGAAAATCAGTGCAAGATTGGCGATCAGGTCCGGATTCGTGAAACTCGCCCTTTGAGTCGTACTAAGCGATGGGTAGTCGCTGATGTTCTCAATCGTGCTTCGGAAGTTTAGGTGAGGCGATTTGAGACATGATTCAACAAGAAAGTTATTTAAACGTAGCTGATAACAGCGGTGCCCGTAAGCTGATGTGCATTCGAGTGCTGGGTGGCAACCGCCGCTATGCTGGCGTAGGTGACGTCATCGTTGCTGTCGTTAAGGATGCTTTGCCCAACATGGGTGTTAAGAAGTCTGACGTCGTGCGTGCGGTGGTGGTTAGAACCCGAAAAGGACTGCGCCGTAGCAGCGGGATGAGTATTCGGTTTGATGACAATGCGGCTGTGATTATCAACGCCGATGGCAACCCTCGCGGGACGCGCGTTTTTGGCCCCGTGGCCCGTGAGCTGAGGGACAAAAACTTTACCAAGATTGTTTCGCTAGCGCCGGAGGTATTGTAATGGCGACAAAGTCAGCGGGTAAGCCAGTGCGGTACAAAATGCATGTCAAGAAAGGCGATACCGTTCAGGTGATTTCAGGCAGGGACAAAGGGAAAGTAGGTGAGGTACTTGCTGTTTTTCCTAAGAAGAGCCATGTGATCGTTGAAGGTGTGAATATTCGCACTAAGCATGTAAAACCTCAACAAGAAGGCGAGTCGGGCCAGATCGTTACGAAAGAAGCGCCTGTTCACAGCTCGAATGTCATGCTTTATTCCACCAAAGAAAAGGTGGCGAGCCGGGTCGGATATACCTTTACCGAAGCGGGTCGTAAGGTACGAATGCTCAAGAAGACGGGGGAAGTCATTGATTAGCCTCAGGCACAGCTTTAGCCACCCAAAAGATTGGCAAGGCCTCCGCGTTTGTGAAGATCACATCTATTAACATCGTGTCCCTGACAAAGCCCAGGGAAAGGAATGACAGCTTTCATGGCCGAACAGTTAAAAGAGTTTTATCAAGATAAGGTCGTACCCAAGCTGATGACTCAGTTTGAGTACAGCAACCTTCATCAAGTGCCGAAGGTCGCGAAAATAACCATCAATCGAGGTTTGGGCGAGGCTTCTCAAAATGCTAAAGCGTTGGAGTCTTCAATCAGCGAGTTGGCGGTGATTACCGGACAGCGCCCCGTTGTCACCCGAGCAAAGAAAGCGATCGCAGGTTTTAAGATACGAGAAGGGATGCCGGTCGGCGTTATGGTAACGCTGCGGTCTGAGCGGATGTATGCCTTTCTCAATCGCTTAGTAAATTTAGTATTGCCCCGGATTCGAGATTTTCGAGGTGTGAGCCCCAAAAGTTTTGATGGCCGAGGCAACTACACGTTGGGTCTGAAAGAGCAGCTAATTTTCCCTGAGGTTAGCTACGACAGTATTGAACAGATTCGCGGGATGGACATCACAATTGTGACCACTGCGAGCACAGATGAAGAAGGTCGAGCCCTGCTAAAAGAACTGGGGATGCCCTTCAGGGATAACTGAGTCAGGATTATACAAGAGAGGATTATGGCGTCCAACGACACGATTGCAGACATGCTAACGCGCATTCGAAATGCGAATCTGGCGCGGCATCAAGCCGTTAATATTCCATCTACCAAGATGACTCGCAGCATTGCCCAAGTTCTCAATGAAGAGGGCTTTATCGGCGAGATGTCTGAAAGCGTAGAAGGCGTAAAGCGAACGCTAACGGTCAAGCTCAAATATAAAGGCAAGACACGGGAGCCGATCATTCGGAACCTGACACGAGTTAGTAAGCCAGGGTTACGCGTTTACTCGAATCGTAAGGAGCTGCCTAGGGTGCTCGGCGGAATTGGGATTGCAATTATCTCAACGTCTAGCGGTATCATGACTGACCGCGATGCCCGACGTCAGGGCGTGGGTGGCGAAGTGCTTTGTTACATTTGGTAAGCGATAGCTCTTCTCTTGTGAATCAAAGGTTTGTGAATCAAAGGTTCATGGGTTTGTAGCTGTTAGGGAGAGGTCAGAAATTATGTCTCGGATTGGTAAGTTGCCCGTCGCAGTCCCTTCTGGAGTGACTGTCACGATTGATGGCCAGAAGGTCACAGTCAAGGGATCTAAAGGTGAATTGTCCAGGGTTTTGCCCGAGGAAGTTTCCGTCATTCAGGACGGGGATACTCTGGTGATCAATCGCCAAAGCGACTCGCGGACTTGTCGAGAGCGGCACGGCCTTTCTCGGACTTTGGTCGCGAATATGGTCGAAGGCGTCTCTAAAGGGTTTGAAAAACGATTAGAGATCCAAGGCGTGGGCTATCGAGCTGCCGTACAGGGTCAAAAGCTGACCATGAGCTTGGGCTATAGTCACCCTGTCGAGTTTGAACCCCCCACCGGTATTCAATTTAAGGTGGAAGGCAACACTAATGTGACGGTTAGCGGTATTGATAAAGAAATCGTTGGCAACATTGCAGCGCGGATTCGAGCTGCCCGCCCCCCTGAGCCTTATAAGGGTAAAGGCGTTCGCTACGCAGGGGAGATGGTTAGACGTAAAGCTGGTAAGGCAGGGAAGAAATAAGCCATGAAACGCACTCGTAAAGAATCAACTCGCCGCCGTCATACGCGGGTTCGCCGTAGTGTTAAGGGGAGTTCTGAGCGCCCGAGATTAGCGGTTTTCAGATCGAACAATCATATTTACGCTCAGGTCATTGATGACACTCAACACCACACGCTAGTCTCTGCCTCAACTGTAGAAGCAGAGGTTAAAGGGGAGGTTGCTGGTGCTAACAAGGACGCCTCTGCTAAGGTGGGAAAGTTAATTGCAGAACGTTCGATAGAGAAAGGCATCAAGCAGGTCGTCTTTGATCGCGGCGGCAACCTCTACCATGGGCGAGTGGCTGCTCTAGCGGATGCGGCACGTGAAGCAGGTTTAGACTTCTAGGTATCAAGGTAAAATCATGGCGAATCGTCGTAAAAATAACAAAAGTCGAGAGAAAGAAACAGACTGGCAGGAGCGAGTCGTTCAGATCCGCCGAGTTACCAAAGTGGTCAAAGGGGGTAAAAAGCTGAGCTTCCGCGCCATTGTTGTCGTCGGTAATGAAAAAGGCCAAGTCGGCGTCGGCGTGGGTAAAGCCAGCGACGTGATTGGCGCAGTCAAGAAAGGGGTCGCTGATGGCAAGAAAAATTTAGTAGAGGTGCCCCTTAACAAATCCTATTCATTACCTCATCCTTCGGTGGGCATTGCTGGCGGTGCAAAGGTCTTTATGCGACCAGCGGCACCAGGTACTGGGGTAATTGCCGGGGGCGCTGTGCGCACCGTTTTAGAGCTGGCTGGCGTTCGCAACGTGTTAGCAAAGCAGCTAGGGTCTGATAACCCGCTTAATAATGCACGGGCCGCGACCGAAGCATTAGCCGCTCTGCGCACGCTGTCAGATGTTGCTAAAGAGCGTGGTATCGCCGTCGAGAAGCTGTACGCTTAGTCAACTTGACACAAGTTTTGAACATGCGGATTAGAAATGCGGGGTAAGAGGTGATGAGATTAGAGGATGCTAGGCCCAAAGCGGGCTCGAAAAGACGGCGGCGACGCATCGGTCGAGGAATTTCTGCGGGTCAAGGGGCCAGCGGCGGTTTTGGCATGCGCGGACAGAAGTCTCGTTCTGGGCGGGGAACCCGGCCTGGCTTTGAAGGGGGTCAGCTGCCTCTCTATCGGCGAATTCCGAAACTTAAGCATTTTCCGCTGGTCAATCAAAAGCACTATACAATCATCAATGTTAAGGCGCTGGCGGATCTGCCCGCTGAGACAGAAGTAACCCTGGCGTCTTTGATGGACGCAGGTATCATCACCGCGAACGACGGGCCGCTTAAGGTGCTCGGGGATGGTGATATCAGCGTAGCGCTCTCAGTCAAGGCGGCGGCGTTTACGCAGTCTGCAAAGACTAAGATTGAAGCAGCTGGTGGAAGCTGCGAAACACTAGCTTAGCGTTTTACAATTGATTCAGTGTAAGCTGTGCTTTGGTTTATCAACTCAAGCGCAGCTTCTTGTTAGATATCAGAATTCGCCCTTTGCTTGAGTCCTTATAGAAAGCGCACTTTACTATGGTTGTTAGTCGAGGAAAAAACCCCAGCGCCCAGGAGACCTTTTTACAGATGGCGCAGGCGGCTGGCCTACGTAGCCGTCTGTTGGTCACGTTAGGGCTACTCGTATTGGTCAGGCTAGGGATGTATATTCCTGTGCCAGGTATTGATCGCGACGCTTTTGCACGAGAGGTGCAGGGGGGCGGCGTCTTGGGCTTTCTCGACATTTTTGTAGGCGGGGGCTTATCACTGCTGGGTATTTTTGCGCTAGGTATCTTACCCTTTATCAACGCTTCGATTATTATGCAGCTGCTGACCGCAGCGATTCCTCAACTCGAAGATTTACAGAAAAATGAGGGAGAAGCGGGTCGGCGAAAAATTTCTCAGATTACGCGCTACGTTGCACTGGGCTGGGCAATTTTACAGAGTACGCTGCTGTCTAGCTTCTTGCTGATGCCGTTTGCTAGGGAGCCAGGGGTTACCTTTGTCATTGAAACTGTCATTGCCCTAACCGCAGGTTCCATGTTTGTGATGTGGGTGGGTGAGCTAATCACCGAGCGGGGTGTGGGCAACGGGGCTTCGCTGCTGATTTTCTTAAACATTGTGTCCTCCCTGCCGCGGTTATTGGGGCGCGCCGTTGATGTAGCCCAGTCACCTTCATCTTCGAGACAAGAGGTGTTAGGCATTATCTTAGTGAGCCTGGTGTATTTGGCGATGATTGTCGGTATCGTCTTTGTCCAGGAGGGCATGCGTCGGATTCCGATTGTATCGGCGCGGCGACAGGTGGGTCGTAAGCTTTATCTCGAAAAAAGCAATTACCTACCCCTGCGATTAAATCAAGGGGGCGTTATGCCAATTATTTTCGCATCGGCGGTATTGGTATTACCGCTACAGGCGGCTCCCTACATTGCCAGCACGATTGGAAGCGAGTCGGTTTCTAACTTTGTCAGCCGATATCTGCAACCGGGTTCATTGACTTACAACCGTTTGTATCTGGGAATGATCCTGTTTTTCAGTTATTTTTACGCGTCACTCGTGGTTAATCCTGAAGACATGTCGCGCAACCTGAAGAAAATGGGGGCGAGTATTCCTGGGATTCGTCCGGGTAAGGCAACCAGCAACTACATTGGCAAGGTGCTTAACCGGCTAACCTTTCTGGGGGCTATTTTTCTGGGTTTGGTCGCTGTGGTGCCCAGCATTGTAGAAAGTGAGCTGGATGTGACTGTCTTTCAAGGCTTAGGAGCCACGTCGCTGCTGATTTTGGTGGGCGTTGCGATTGACACGGCTAAACAAATTCAGACCTATGTGATTTCTCAGCGCTATGAAGGGATGGTGAAGCAGTAGTGACTCGACTCATTTTTTTAGGGGCCCCCGGCGCGGGCAAAGGAACCCAGGCTCAATTTTTTGTCTGAAGCGTGTCAGGTTCCGCACATTTCAACCGGGGATATTTTGCGAACAGCCGTGGTTGATCAAAGCGAACTTGGCAAGAAGGCTCAGGTCTATATGGATGCGGGTGAACTGGTGCCAGATGACCTGATCTTAGATTTGATTCGAGAACGGTTGGGACAAGAAGATACCGCCAACGGTTGGATTCTGGATGGCTTCCCTCGGAATGTACCCCAGGCAAATTTTCTGGATGAGCTCTTGGATAAGATACAGCAGCCCTGCGATTTCGTGTTGAATCTGGACGTCCCTGATGAAGTACTGGTCACTCGACTTTTGAGCCGAGGCCGGGCAGACGATACCGAAGAAGTGATTCGCAATCGTTTAGTTGTCTATCGTGAACAAACTCAACCTCTGATCGATCTTTATCGGGGGCGTCAAAAGCTCATGTCTGTTGATGGTAACCAGCCTATGGAGGCGGTGACCACCGAATTGAAACAAATCATCGACAGTTGAGCCTTTTTGCCTATTGACCAGCCCCTTTTAACGGCTCTTTAACGAGTCACCGTAGAAAGCTTTGTCGTAATGGCGATCAATCGCTTGTACGGCGGTTTGTTAAGCTTAAGAATGGAAGGGCGCTTCGGCGTCTGGATTACCCTATGTTGAATTGAGGAACAGCTACTTGTCTAAGCAAGATTTAATTGAAATGGAGGGGACGGTTACTGAATCTCTTCCCAACGCGATGTTTCGCGTTGATTTAGATAACGGATTTAACGTACTTGCCCACATCTCTGGAAAAATTCGCCGGAACTATATCAAGATTTTGCCGGGAGATCGGGTCAAGGTGGAGTTAACACCATATGACCTAACGAAAGGTCGAATCACGTATCGTCTGCGTAATAAGAAATAGACTGGGCATTAAGCGCCTTTAAGAATCATCTTTAAGAATCCTATTGAGAATAAGATCTGCCCCAAACCGAATCACATCTGTACAGGGCAATCCGGTTTCTTGGGTAATTTTCTCAATCTCGGCTTGAGCTTCAGCTTGGCTCACTCCATGAGTATTAAGGGCAATTGCGACAACTTTGGCAGATGCAAACGTACCTCCAGCATTGGCAACCGTTTCATAAAGGTGAATCACGTCTGTTAAAGGTGGGACTTTAAAGTCTGAGAAGTGTTGAAGATGGGTCAAATTGATTTTGTGTACCAACACTAAGTGGGTAGGCTGGCTTCCTCTCAACAGTGGAAGCGTTGCAGTAGAGGCAGGGTTCAGCAATGAGCCCTGCCCTTCTATATAGAGGAGGTCGTGGCTTGGGCCGTGCTGCATGACGAGCTGTTCGACCGCGCCTGCGGCAAAATCGACCCGGACAGCGTCTAGAGCGACGCCATCTTGCCCGAGCATGAGGGCAGTTTGTCCGGTGGCAATGAGTTTCGAGCGGAGACCTTTTTGACGGGTAGCGCGGTTGAGCTCGAGGCAGGTAGACATTTTGCCAACGGCCATGTCAGTGCCGACGGCGAGGACGCGACGACAGGAGAGTTTGCTTGCCTGGCCTGAGCCGACGGTGAGCCCCAAGGGTTCTTGTCGCATATCCCAAATCCATTGATCGGGGTTGAGGTGTTGGGTCAGGCTAGGATCGTTATTCATTGGGGTGTGTAGGCCATTCATGACAGATAGGCCTGCGGTTATCGCCGTTTTAACGTCTGCATACCAGGGGTCAGGAAGCGCACCGCCGGAGGGCGCAATGCCGATGGCGAGAACATCCGGGGCATAGGCAAGGGCCTGTTTTACAGAACGGACAACGGGAATATCTCGGTCGATGCGGGCTAGCGCTGGGAGTGAGGCACCAGGGCAAGTTTCATCAATAATGGCGACGATGGGATTTTGGCTATAGCGGATGAGCGCCAGGCCGGTTTTGCCGTTTGTGCCGGTAAGGCCGTTGTGGAGGAGGATGGCGATGCGGTGGTCGGGAGGGAGATGCATGGGGTAGGAGACGCGATATATCGCGTCTGTACGAATAAGGGGTAAGAACGCGATATATCGCGTCTGTACGAATAAGAGATGCGATTAATCGCGGCTGTGCTGGAGGCCGAGGCCGGGGGAGGAGGAGGGGAGAAGGTGGCCGTTTTGGAGGAGGGCTCCTGAGAAGGGATCGTCTTTGAGGTTGAGGTGGCTATCGAGGTCGAGGTGATCGGCGAGGGGGGCAAGATGGGCCAGGGCAGTGTTTGCGATCGCACTGTCCGAGTAACACCCAAACATCACCTGCAAACCGCAGGCCCGAGCGGTATAAATCATCCGACGCGCTTCGGTGAGCCCGCCCGCTTTCATCAATTTGATATTAATGCCATCTGCCCAGTTGGAAATGTCAGGAATGTCACGACTGGTAAAACAGCTCTCGTCGAGAAAAATTGGCAGGGGGGATTGCGATCGGAGCTGCGGCAGGTGGTGTTCTTGTCCGACAGGTAAGGGCTGCTCTAGATAGGTGACCCCTCGCTCAGCCAGCCACTGAGCCATTTGGATAGCGGCCTCTAAATCCCAACCCCCGTTGGCGTCGATGCTGAGCTTGGCTACTTGAGGGATGTGGGGCAGCAGGGCCTCGAACATTGCCCGATCGGCGGCGATGCCGTCAGGGCTGCCTAGCTTCACTTTGACGGAGCGAACATCTAGCTGATCACACCATTGGCTAAGGCGAGCGCAGGCCCCCTCGGGGGAATTGATGCCAATGGTGACAGCCGTGGGGCCAATTTGCTGAAGATCTAACCCCCAGAGCTGCCACAGGGGAAGTCCAACCTGCTTGCCGAGCCAGTCCCATAGCGCAATATCAACGGCAGCGCGGGCAGCAGAGCCCAAATTGAGCTGGTCTAAAATGGCTTCGATGCGCTGACGCTCAAGGGGGTGACAGGGGGCAAGGGCCTTGGCGATGGCGTCCAGGTCAGCAGCGGTGCTGGCGTTGCTGACCTGGACGCTGCCGATGGAAAACGGGGAGGCTTCGCCCCAACCTTCGATGCCGTCTGCGCTCAGGCGAACCCAAAAGTTGGTAGACCCGGCGGTGGTGCCCCGGCTAATGGTGAGGGGGACAATTTTGTGAACGGTGAAGGGAGCGTGGGTTAAATGCATGGGCGAAGGACAGAAGGCAAAGGGAGAAAGGGGGGCGCAGGCAGAAAAAATAAATATTGTTGAAAAAATTACATTGGATAAGCTATTTCCAGCAGATTGCCATCGGGGTCACGGATGTAGACCGACAAGATTGGGCCAAGGGTGCCGGTTCGCTGGACGGGGCCTTCGATAATAGGGATTTTATGGACTTCAAGGTGGTCGATCACATCAGCCAGAGGCGTCTCAGTCAGGAAACATAGATCGGCGCTACCCGGTTTAGGGGCCTGAGCTTTGGGCTCAAATTCTTGCCCCACCAGGTGCAGGTTAATCTTTTGCTGGCCAAATCGGAGAGCTTTGCGGTTTTGGCCAAAGGTGATTAGCCCCATTCCCAGAACCTGGGTATAGAACTGACAGGTCGCTTCGATGTCTTGGACAGTGAGCACCAGATGATCTAAACGGGCAAGCCTGATCATTTATTGAAGGATGATTTTATTGAAGGGCAATTTTACTGAAGGGTGGTTTTAGAGACGATGCGAGTCTTTTTGCGATCGCGCTCTGACAAATCCCCCCCTGATTGAAGCTGGGTGACATTTTCTTGCAAAACGGTTGCGGCCTGGGTGTCGCCCATTTGGATAGCGGTCTTGGCAGCTGACTGGAGCATGGTAACGGCTCCTTTGCGATCGCCCGCCTGGAGTTTGGTCTCAGCGATTTGGGTTTGGCGATACTTGGCCAGGGCCAAAATATACTGCTGTACCTGCGGATTGGGATTGGGCTGGTAGCCGGTTTGGGCAGTGACTTCAATCATCAGGTGCTCAGACATGAGGGCGGTCGCCCCTCGGGCCGGGTCGTCATACTGGATCTGAACCGAAGCCACCGGATGGAGACCTTCGGGCAGCTGGGATAGATAGAGATTGGCCAGAACTACGCGGGGGGTATCGATCATCAAATCGCCGAGTCTCACCATGGCTTGCTCGGGGGAGCGCTGGGCATCAAGTTCAATAGTATCGGGCATGACCTGGGCGATCGGCTTGAGCTCGGCCAGGCGCGCATGGGGGGTGAGGGTGAGGCGCAGGTACGCATTGGTTAGCCCCACCGACTGAACGCGGGTAAACAGCCTGCTAAACTGCGAGATCGCATCTTCAGGGTTTTGAATATAGCTGAGGCTGCCGCCCCCTGCGTCAGCGATTTTCTCAATCACGTCTTGATTCCAATGGTCGCCAAAGCCAAGGGTGCTAACCGTGAGGCCGTAGTCAACTGCCAGCTGGGATAGTTTCAGGCAGCGGTCGTTATCACCGTGCTCATTTTCGCCATCCGTGAGCAGGAAAATTTGCGAAATCGTATCTTGCTTACCCTTGGCGATTTCTTCAATGCCGAATTTGAGCCCTTCATCAATGGCGGTTCCTCCGCCCGCTTTGAGACCCTCAATTTGCTGTTTGATCAGGCGCGGGTTGAGAACGGGCTGATTGTTAACCAAGACCTCGGCCTTATGGTCAAAAGTAACGATCGAAAGCCGATCTTGAGCCGATAGCTGATCCACAATGCTGTGGGCGGCTGCTTTGACGGTCTGGAGCGGGGCACTCCCCATAGAGCCACTCCGGTCTAAGATCAGACACAGGTTGAGGGGGGCGGTGCGACCATTAGCGGTGGGCAGGGCCGAGATTGCGATCGCAAGCTGCCGCTGATGGTTCGTTTGAGCCACATCTACACGGTCATCACTGAGGGTCCATTGCAAACCAACTCTCATGACTCTCTCCCTTTTACATAAGGTACATAAGGTGCTGTTACATCAAATACATTCAAATACATAAGGGGCTATATGGAGGGCATAGTTGAATCGGGGCGAAGTGAGGTTATCCCCCAACCTCTTGGACTACTGGCAAGTTCACACCGAGTTACACTAATTAGACAGCGTGAAATCATATAGGGCTAACCAGGCTATGAGTTCAAATATTAAGGCCGTACAGGCCCCTTACTATAACGATGCGTCATATCGCACGCCACCGCCAGATCTGCAATCGCTGCTGCTCAAAGAGCGGATCGTCTATTTAGGTACTCCGCTGGTCTCTTCTGACGATTTTAAACGCCAGTTGGGGATGGACGTGACTCGATTAATTATTGCTGAGCTGCTCTACTTAGAATTTGACGACCCTGACAAGCCTATTTTTTTCTATATCAACTCGACCGGAACTTCCTGGTATACCGGAGATTCCCTGGGGTTTGAGACCGAGGCCTTCGCCATTTGCGACACCATGCGCTATATCAAACCGCCGGTTCATACCATCTGCCTGGGTCAGGCGATGGGGACTGCGGCCATGATCTTATCAGCGGGCACCCAAGGATTTCGAGCCAGCTTACCCCACGCGACGATTGTGCTAAACCAGCCGAGAACCGGTGCTCGCGGACAGGCTACCGATATTCAAATTCGAGCTAAAGAAGTGCTGGACAATAAAGCCGCCATGCTCGACATTATGGCGAACAATACAGGTCAGTCGATCGAGAAGCTTGAGAAAGATACTGACCGTATGTTCTACCTGACCCCCGAAGAGGCAAAGGAATACGGTCTCATTGATCGGGTGCTTGAGAGTACTAAAGAGCTGCCCACTCAGATTCCCGCTGGAATTAGCTAACTGCCATGTCTGTCACCCCTGCTATTCGCGTTCCTTACAACATTCCCGGCAGTCGCAATTGGACCTGGGTTAATATCTTTACCCGCATGAGCCAAGAGCGGATTTTGTTTCTCAATCAGCCGCTGACCGACGGGGTCGCTAACTCATTGATTGCCGCGCTGCTGTATCTCGATTCAGAAGATGCGGGCAAGCCGATCTATCTTTATATCAACTCCCTAGGAGACCCTGTGATGGCAGGGTTGACCACAGGGGGGGCTGGCATGATGTCAGTGATGGCGGGCCTGGCCGTTTATGACACGATGAAACACATCAAGTCTGAGATCGTTACCATTTGTATGGGTCAGGCAGTGGGTATGGCAGCGGTGCTTTTGTCTTGTGGTGCCAACGGCAAACGGGCCGCACTGCCACACGCCGAAATTGCCCTGGTGCATCCCTACAGCGGGACCCAAGGTCAGGCGACGGACATTCAAGTAAATGCTAAGGAAGTGCTGCAAAAGCAAAAGCTAGTGCTCGATATCTTGACCCAGACGACGGGCCAGACCGCTGAAAAAATTGTCAAAGATATGGAGCGGATGTTTTACTTGATGCCTGAAGAAGCCAAAGATTATGGCCTGATTGACCGGGTGATCGAGAACCCAATTTAGAGTTCAGAGTTCTGAGTTTTAAGTTGAAGAGCTCGCTCAAAATTTAGAACTCAGAACTCTGAACTCTCCCATTTTCTCAGATTTCTACACTGCAAACCAAAACTCCTAAAGACTATGCCTATCGGTACTCCTAGCGTTCCTTATCGGCTTCCTGGCAGCTCCTACGAGCAGTGGATCAGTATCTATGAGCGCCTGTTTCGTGAGCGCATCATTTTCTTGACCGAAGAAGTGGATGATGGCATCGCTAATGCCATTGTGGCGTATCTACTCTACTTAGATTCTGACGACCCGAGCAAACCAATCTATCTATACATCAACTCACCCGGGGGCTCAGTTACGGCGGGGATGGCGATCTATGACACGATGCAATACATCAAGTCAGAGGTGGTCACTATCTGTGTGGGGCTGGCGGCCTCCATGGGAGCCTTTCTACTTGGCGCTGGAGCTAAGGGTAAGCGACTGGCGCTACCCCATGCGCGGATTATGATTCACCAACCGCTCGGCGGGGTGGGGCGTCGTCAGGCAACGGACATTCAAATCGAGGCCAACCACATCATCAAGGTGAAGCGAAATCTCAATGAGCTGATGGCCCAGCACGCGGGTAAGACCTTAGAGGAGATTGAGAAAGATACCGATCGCGACTACTTCATGTCAGCAGCGGAAGCCAAAGAGTACGGCCTGATCGACCGAGTCATCGAAGAGCGGGTGGCATAGGGGCGAAAAATTTCACGCCCCGACGACCGTGCCGACGACGCTGTGAATTTCGCTGTTCTATGAGTCTTGCTGATTATTACCGAATTTTAGGACTTCGCACTGGCGCATCCTTCGCCGATGTGAAAGCGGCCTATCGTCGGCTGGCAAGAAAATTTCACCCTGACGTCAATCCGGGCAACCAGCGGGCAAAAGATCGGTTTATCAAAATCACCCAGGCCTATGATGAGCTAGCAGAAATTTTGCAGCCTGAAACCCATAGAGATGCAGAAGCGCTCGCCCAAGAGGCCATTGATGACGGCGATCTGGTTGATGATTTGCCGGTAGAACCGGAAGAACCCCCAACGCCTATTCAGGTCAACCCGAGCCTATCGGAGCTTGAGCAACGGCTCAAACGAGATTCTTACTGGCAGCTCCAGGAGCTTTTAAAAAAGCAAAAGTATCCGCGTGCGATCGCACTCGTTGAAGGTTTAGCCCAGCGCATCGTTCAAGACCCGGAAGTGCGCCAGTGGCAGGCAATTACCTACCAGCGCTGGGCTAGACAGCTGATTGCCGAGGGCAAACTCGACAAAGCCCGCGTGTATTTGAATAAAGCCCTCAAAACCGACCCGATGAATAAGTCGCTGTGGATTGAAATCAACCGCGATTTTCAGGCATTGGAACGACGAGGACTGCGATCGCAGCCTTGATCGTGTCTTCAGCGTCCACATTATTTGACCCTCGGCTATCGCCGTCCCCCTTGGTAAGGGGAACTACAGGGGGTTCCGATATGTGCAGCTTCAAATCTGTTTGGTATTAGAATAGCGGCATACCCCTTCAAAGACTGTTTTCCTTCAAAGACTATTTCATGGTTGCCGCCGCCCCTGAACCCAGCGTTGAAATCCAGCCCCTTGTCGTCGGAGAAAAGCGGGTGATTTTACAGGGGGTTACCTGGGAAGGGTATGTCCAAATTTTAGATGCGCTGCCCCAGTCGCGAGGCTCTCGGCTGACTTATGATGACGGTCTGCTAGAAATTACAATGCCGCTTGAAGACCACGAATTTTCTGGGCGACTGATTGAGCGATTTATTCTGATCTTAGTTGAGCTATATGGCCTAAAAATCAAAACCATGGGCTCAACGACGATGAACTACCCCCATCTCAAAAAAGGCGCGGAGCCCGATAACGCCTACTACATTCAAAACCAAGCAAGAGTTAAAGGTCGCAATGTAGATTTTGCAACCGACCCACCCCCTGATTTAGTTGTTGAAGTAGACATTACTCATACGGATATCAAAAAAAACCAGTTCTATGCGAACATTGGCGTTCCAGAATTCTGGCGTTTTAACGGGCGGGTCTGGCGAATTTATCAACTCCAATCAGGGGTCTATATCGAGGTGGCAAACAGTCCGACCTTTCCACAGGTTAAGAAAGCGCAGCTATACGATTTCTTGGAAACGGCAAAAGAGGATGAAATTGAAGCAGTGACAAGGCTCAGACAATCCTATTCGTAGTATTGCTGACGATTTTGCTATGTGAGACTATCACTGGGTGGTTGATTATCCTCAAGTTGCATGTCAGCGAAATGCTCCAGCAGCTCTTTGTGGATAAAGCGATAGCGACCACCAATCCGCTGCATCAGACGACGCTCGACACAGTAGTTGAGGAAACGGGCATAGTTCCAGGGGGTTTTGTTAGTGCGGGTGAGGATAAGCCGGAGGGTGAAATGTTGAATGGCTGCTATGCCCCCCCCTACTAGGATGCAAAAAAAAATTGCTCCCCCAATAGCCTGCACCAAACTATCGACAAAAGTCATCTCTTGACCAAATAGCCAATGCGTTTCTCGACCTGTCAAATATCTTGGCAGGTAGGACATTGCGACTGCGCCAGGATAGCTGATCAAGGCAACTAAGGGGACATTCACAGCTGCTGCCCAAATGCCCTGATTTGGTTTCTCACGAACTTTAAAGTCAGTACTCAGACCACCTATCAGACCACCTATCAGACCAAATATCAGACCAAATATCAGACCCACTATCAGACCTACTATTAGACCCACTATCAGACCCACTATTAGACCACCTATTAGACCCACT
>JBCBZL010000059.1:0-17736 GCA_039815385.1 Cyanobacteria bacterium P01_A01_bin.114 | reverse complement strand
TTGCAGCGATGATTCTGTTTGCCATTGTGAATGAAGCCATTTTTGACAACATTTTCAGAGTTACAATTGGGGCAGGTTGGGAGAGCGGAAGACACGATTAAACTTTGAGGTAGCTGCACTTTTATCATGACTTGACAGATGCGATCGCGCATCTGCTGATCGATAGAAAATCCTTACTCGTTGAGGACTACCATATCTGAAATGAAAGTTTTGTTTGACACCAACGTTCTATTGGATGCCTTGTTGGAACGTCAGCCTTTTGTCAAATTTAAAGGTTATAAGGAAATTTCTTTAGGAAGCTATACTGCCTGCCAATGCTGGTTCTGACAAGGCTCCTTGCATATAGCCTAGCCACTCGATCAGGTTTTCTAACTGCTTATCGGGTTTCATGACGCCTAAACCGCGTACGGTAACTTTGCCGGGGGCGTAGACGAAGCGTGATTTTAGATGACCTGGCAGCTTTTCTTGCAGCAGCTTGAAGGCGGGGCCTTCCATTGGGGTTTCTAGCAAGACGTGCTGCTTGCCTTCGAGTTTGATGCGTGAAAACCCGAGGCGTTTGGCGATTTGCTTAAGTTCGAGCACTCTGACCAGTTGGGCCACCGCCGAGGGGATGTTGCCAAAACGGTCGTTGAGGTCAGTGACGATTTGCATCAGTTCGCGCTTGGTGTCGGCAGCAACCAGCGAGCGGTAGAGGCTCATCTTTTGGTCGATATCGGGAATATAGTCAGTGGGGATAAAGGCGGTGACCTTGAGATCGACCTGGGTTTCGTCCACCTGGGGGATTTCTTGCCCGCGAATTTCTGCGATCGCTTCTTCCAACATATCCATATACAAATCAAACCCGATGGTTTCCATCTGGCCCGACTGTTGGACACCCAGCAAGTTGCCGATGCCCCGAATTTCCATGTCGCGCATGGCGAGCTGGTAGCCAGAGCCAAGCTGGGTAAATTCTTGGATGGCGCGGAGGCGCTTTAGGGCTTTGTCAGAGAGCTTGTTTTGCTGGGGGTAAAACAGCCAGGCGTGGGCCTGAACACCGGAGCGACCCACACGGCCCCGCAGCTGGTAAAGCTGAGAGAGGCCAAACATATGGGCAGCTTCGATCAAAATCGTATTGACGCGGGGGATGTCGAGACCAGACTCGATGATGGTGGTACACACCATCAGGTCGGCGTCGCCGTTACTAAAGCTGAGCATGGTGGCTTCGAGCTCGCCTTCGGGCATTTGGCCGTGGGCCACGGCGAGGCGAATGTTGGGAATCATTTCGCGAATGCGGGCGGCGATTTCTTCGATGCCTTCGACGCGGGGCACCACGTAAAAGACCTGACCGCCGCGATCGAGCTCTTGGCGGATGGCCGTGCGAACTTTCTCGTCATCGCGGGGGGCGAGGTGGGTTTTGATCGGGCGGCGAGACGGGGGCGGCGTGGTGATCAGACTCATTTCACGAACGCCGGAGAGCGACATATACAGGGTTCGAGGAATCGGGGTGGCGCTGAGGGTGAGAACGTCGACCTGGGTCTTGAGGGCTTTGATTTTTTCTTTTTGGTTGACGCCAAACCGCTGTTCTTCGTCAACGACGAGCAGGCCCAGGTCTCTGAATTTCACAGCTTTGCCCAGCAGCTGATGGGTACCGACGACGACGTCGAGCTCGCCGGAAAGCAGGCGTTTGATGATGTCCTTGCGTTCGTTAGCGGTGCGGAACCGGTTTAGCAGCCCTACCTGAATCGGGTAAGGCGCGAAGCGTTCTTTGAGGGTGTGGTAGTGCTGCTGGGTGAGAATGGTGGTCGGGGCGAGCAGGGCAACTTGCTTACCAGCGGTGATGGCTTTGAAGGCAGCTCGGATTGCTACCTCGGTTTTGCCAAAGCCGACGTCGCCGCACACCAGGCGATCCATCGGGCGGGGGCTTTCCATATCGCGCTTGACGTCTTGGGTGGCTTTGAGCTGGTCGGGGGTGGGCTGGTAAGGAAAGGAGTCTTCGAGCTCTTGCTGCCAGGGCATATCTTCTGGATAGGTGTGGCCTTCGAGCTGCGATCGCTGTGCGTACAGCTTGAGCAAATCCACCGCCACTTTTTGGATGGCTTTTTTGGCGCGGCCCTTGGTTTTCTCCCAGGCCTTGCTGCTCATCTTATTGAGCTGGGGCTTTTTCTCCGCTGAGGCCCGATAGCGAGAGAGAGACCCCATCTGATCGGCCGCCACCCTCAGCAGCCCGTCGGCGTACTGGATGACTAAGTACTCTCGGGTTTCACCGTCAATCGTCAGGCTCTCAAGCTTGAGAAACTGGCCGATGCCGTGGTTGCGGTGAACGACGTAGTCACGGGTGCGTAGCTTATTGGGATCGACCTGCTTTGAGGCGGCCCGTCGCCGCTTGCGCACGTAGCTGGGAGTGGCCAGGGTGTGCTGGCCAAAAAACTCGCGGTCGGTGACAACCACAATGCGAAAGGTGGGCAAGATGAACCCTTCTAGCTCGGCGAGGCCTGAATATTTGAGCCCCACTGGCACCTGGTTGGATTGCAGCTTTTCAATGGCGGGGTAATCTTTGGGGTTGGGAATAAACTGGGCGTGGCAGTCATGCTCTTGCAGCAGTGCCACCGAGCGGCTGGGCTGGGCTGACATCAGCCAGATGCTGAACTTGAGATCGCGCTCCTCTCTCAGAGTTTCGGCTAGTTTGCCAAACTGATGCGGAATGGCGGGCACCGGACGACTCGACAGATTTAGCCCTACCCCCTCTTCGGCAATCTCCGACAGATAGAGACGCGGAAAGAGTTCTAGCTCCTCTAAAGCCGTGTCAAAGGCGCGGTGAATTTGGGTGAGCCCCTGACTGGGTAGCGAAATCTGATCGCTGGCGGCCAAGCTTTTAGATACCTCGTGCCAGTAGTCATCGACCTGATCAAACCAGCGTTCGCTGTGGGCACGGCACTGTTCGAGTTCATCCAAAGCGACCAATGTGGTCTCAGGCAAATAGTCCAGCAGCGAGGCGGGCTGGTCAAAAGCAATTCCTAAAAAGCGACGCAGCCCTTCTACCCGCAGGCCGCTCTCCAGGCCATCCTGAGTTTCAGGGGGCAGCAAATCTTGCAAAAGCCCCTTAGTCTCTAAGGCCTGGGCCAAAATGGGGCTGTAGTCAGTGGTGGTCAGCAGCAGCTCACTAATGCGATCGAGGGAACGCTGATTGGCGGGGTCAAACTCCCGCAGCCGCTCTAGCTCGTCGCCAAACAGCTCTAAGCGCACCGGCAGCTCTGCTGACACCGGAAAAACATCAATAATGTCACCCCGCTGGCTCCACTGGCCTTCGGTTTCCACCGTGGGCACTTTTTCATACCCCAGGGTAGCCAGAGTGCGACTCAGCTCCTTGAGATTTAGCTCCATCCCTTGCTGTAGTCGCAGAAAAAAGGATTTGAACGCCTCAACTGGCGGCAGATGAGGCTGCAACGCCCGCTCGGTGGCGACAATCGCCAGAGGTTTACCGGCTGGCTGCACCAGGTCGGCCAGCACCTGCAGCTGCCCCCAGGTCATTTCTGACTCTTGGTCAAAGGGGTCGTAGGGCGAGGCCTCAGACGTGGGATAGAAATAAACCGTTCCCCAGCCCATGGCCTCTAGCTGAGCCGCCCAGCGCCCCGCTTCTTCTAAGGTGGCCGTGATCACGACCAGTGGGCGCGATTGGGCTTGGGCAAGTGCAGAGGTGACTAGCCCCTTGGGCAGTCGAGCCACTCCGTTTAAAGTTAGCGACTGCTGCTGCTCAAGTTTGGTCAGCAGTTCAGCAGCGAGAGGGGTTTTACCAATTGCGCGGGTTACGGACGAAAAAGCCATCGGGAACGCAGTAAGCCATCTTTCTTAACCTTCTGACATCTTAACCTTCTGACAACTGTAGAAGGCGGCAGGGAAAAACGGGGGAGATTCTTTTAGAGAGAGTTCTCGGAGGCAGGCGTTGCTTTAAACGGAATAGCCCAACGGAATAGCACAGCAATTACCCCAGCCGGGTACTGCGGGCAAAAATACTGTTTGACATGATGAACATGTGTCCAAACGGTCATTAGCTAAAGGTTATTAAAGGTTATTTGTGATGTCTGCTCAACCGACTGTTCAGTATGCTGCCACCGGAACCTACTCCAGAAATATTTTAGGGCCTGCCTTTTTTGAAATGTCTGATCTCAAGGTTGCTGGAACCGCTGGGCTGTCCATATCTCCTGAATTTACAGCGCTTACCCAGTCGCCCTGCGTTGTCACAGCAAACGAGACGCTCACGGTTAAGATTCAAATCAAGTTTAATAAGAGTCCGCTGACATCATTGTTGATGTGTCTGGGCACTGACGTGTATGTGCGCTTTGTCTTTGAAGGCGTTGGGGGTGACGCGTCTGAAAAAGACGTCGAGGTGATGCTGACGACGGTGCAAGATCAGTATGCGTATGAGCTCATTTGGACGGGTACCCCTCAGCGCGCCCAGATGAAGCCGGGGCTGTATGCGATCGCATCTGTTGCTCAAATTGGTCCCGTCAGACACGACTGTAGCCAGCCGATAATCGGCTATGGCTATCTAGCAGGCGCACTGCTTCAGGTCTGTACTGCATAGCTTCCCATGACCGCCTGTTTGAATCACCGATCGAAGTCATCATGTTCCCCAAAACGCAAACGCTTCACAATAGCAATCAGTATTAATCAGTATTAATTCAGTTGCCAATGAAGATTGGCCGAGGCCTGTGCTGGAGCGGTATACTGCAAAATCAAGCAGTCGGAGACATAACCATGAACGCTCAAACTTGTCCTTACCCCCTGAGGAGTCTGATTCGCCACAAAGCGATGGCACAGATAAGGATGAGTGAGGCTGCCTATAAAGCAAGCATCCCATGGGATCAAACCCTGTTTAAAGATCTAGCCGATACGCTACTAGACCCTCGCTGGCGGGTTGAGTTACGGCGGCGTCATGTTTCCAGAGCAGCGGCAGCCGCCGTTGAAGACCGCCTGGCTGATACCCTGGCAAACACCTACCAGACCGTCCAAAAGCAGCGGCAAAGTGCATTAGTGCAAAAACTCAACGCACTCTTGTAGACGCGCAACGCCCACCCCCTGCCTCTGTACAAGTGTTGCCTGCAACATCTCTTTGTTAGCGTCAATTACCCACGGACAAGTGTTGCAGGCAAAGCCCTCTAACATTCCTGGCCAAACTGGTAGTTATCTACCTTGATGCGGATGTTTTTGAGATGTTTTTTGACCGTGTTGACGCTAATGAATAGCCGGGTCGCAATTTCTTGGTACGAGAAATTATAGTGCCGCAGCGACCAAACCTCAGCTTCGCGGTGGGTAAGCTCGTACTTGCTGGCCTCGGATAGCGCCTTTGCTTGCATAGACTGCTTTTGGTCTTCTACGCTCATCAAGAGCAGGGGAGCATCATAGGCTGACAGCCTTAACCACCTGACCCGGATGCGAATAGCACCCGCCGCACTATCAGAGAGCTCAGACTCGACAACAACAGCCCGATCAGCATACAAATCAGCACTTTCAACAACGGCTTTACACAGTCGATCGAGTTCTTGACGCAGCTGCTTGGCACAGCGATCGATGGTTAGGAAAGGGGCAAGAATTTGATGAGCACTGGTGCTGGCATGAACGAGTTTCCCAGTGGCAGTAAAGATAACAACACCATCAATCAGGCTTTCTAAAACACCTTTAAACAAATCATTATTCAAGTCACTCTTGGAAGTTTTCAGATTTTTGAGAATTTCTGAAAAGTGATGCATTCTACAGGGCCTCTCCATTGAACAGGCAACTACAGTGCGGTTTGTCGAGCTTGGTACCGCCAGGTGACACCGCTATTAGGGAATAGATCACAAAGGGCTATGGTTATGCAGTCATCTCGAGAAAGTCTTCTTGAAAAAGTCATCTTAAAAAAGTAAAAACGGGTGCTGATCTTTGCCAGCACCCGTCATCACAATCGAATAAGCTTGCTTTTAACCGAGTGCAGGAAAAACTCCTTAGCAGCGACCTGTTACCTTGCAGTACCAGTCGCGGACCCCCGCCTTCAACAGGGTCCCCGGCATACCCTGCCCAGGGAATGGACCGGGCCTAACCACTGAGAAAATATTCGCACGCATGGGCCAAGCCCCTACGCGCCCTAATCGAATTTGAAAGATAGACGTCAGGAACTCCAGCACGCTAAACAAGATGCGCTCTAGCCGAGAAAATGGCAAAGGGTTATCACCTTGAAGACGATCTGAATCAATGCCTGAATCAGTGTCTAAATCAGTGTCTAAAACGGGCTGAGATTTAGACGCTGATACCTGAGCAGAGGGCGGCTCAGCAGAGGGTAGATCGTCAGGTTGAGGGTTAACAGAAATCATGACAGATGCTCCAAGTCGCGGGATAGAAGAGAATTCATCAGTAACTTTTGAGCCAAGCCGATCACGCTAGCGCACCTTGGGAGGTAGGGGCTTTTGCGACCAGGTTATCGCTTAAAAGGGGAAAAACTCGGGAAGATTCCCAAGCACTCATCAGGAAAAAGCCTGACTTGATCAAGTCCTGACCACATCCAGACCTGCAGGCTGCCCGATGGGCAAAACTCAAGTAGCCGGATGTGATTTGCCTGACCTCATTAACTAATAGAGAAAACCTCTATTGAGTTATGCAGTATTAGGTCATTTTGCAGAACGTATTGATTTCTAAAGCTGCTCCGAGGCATTATCCGGACAAAACAACAAATCTTAAAGTCTTCTGTTTGCCTGACACACCGGTTCTTGAGAGGAAAATCTAGCTCAGGTTTAAAGAAGATCTGTGTATACGCTTTGGCCGGTACGCCAAACCTACAAATCACCGGCTGCGGGGGGGTCTCAGATAGAGCCAGAAAGTGAGGCTGGTAAAGAACCAGGGAATCAAGAGCAAAAATGAGACATAAATCTGTAAGCTAAATAGCCCAAATAGAAACGTGAGACCCACCCCATATCGCCGGTTGAGCACCCGCCTATCTGAGGGTAGCCCCTGCTGGTGAATGCTGAAACCTTTGCCAGCCAGAGCAGCTATCAAAATCATCCACCAGTCAGGGATTTTAGAGACATGGTGGTGGTTAAGCCAGTGATGCACCATATAAGCGTTAAATTGGCCATGGGTAATGTTGCGATCGCAGCCTTCCAAATCTATCGCAAACGTATTTAGCACCTGCCCCTGCCGACACCAAAACAAATAAGCTAAGGGCGCTGCCTGTTTATCCAGATTGCGCTCATAGGTGCCCGCCGCAATCAGGGCAATGGGCTGATCGCGAGTTTCTTGAGAAACAGCCGTCTGGGAGGCTGGCGAAAGGAGTTTTTGGGCTGAGACCCGCTGATAGATCTGATTGGGGGGCAGCGACAGATCCATCATCACTGGCAGCCAGGTTGACTGCGCCCAGGGCAGATGCTGCCGGAGAAAGGCAGGGTCTATGTTCTTTAAAGACTGACTCACCCGAGCCTGCAGGGGTTGGGCGCTCTCTGCAGCAGGCATCGGGGTATAGGTCAGGGTAGAATCCTCTCTCTGCAGAGCGTGGAGCTGCCCAGCCAGGGCGAGCTGATAGGCAAACCGGCAGTCGCGCTCGTCACAGGGGTAGGCGTCAGGGCGCGCCAGTCGCCATCCTCGCGGCACCCTCGAATTACCGCGCAGGCTCCACTGAGGATTTGCGATGGTATTCAGGCTTTTGTCGTCAAAAACAAACCAGGTCGATTGAGTCTGGACCGCTGTTTTGACCAGATCGGGTAAGCGATCGTTAGACTGGTTGGTACTGAGGCTGTATTGAATACCGACGACAGGTATCTCTAAGGCCAGTATCTGAGTCAGCAGCTGGCCCAGATACTGATGATCGATATCCCGCTCTTGAAACGCGTCCATGCGAAATTCTTGAGTTTCTTGATAGGCTTTGAGAGACAATTCATCCACCTCGATCAGCAACACGGGCGGTAGCTGATCAGAAGCCAGCTGATGGGTCGCCTGGCGATAGCGGGCCTGTACCCAGGTGCGCACATCAAACAGCACCTCATGCACATCAATAAAGAAATTCAAACCAATCAACAGACCAACGGTTACCAGTTCGCGTCGAGTCGGTATCCAGCGTTGGATCTGCTGCTGCCAGCTCACCGTAGTCAATCGATAAAAAGACGCCTGCTTGGGACTAAACAGCAGTGGCAGCAAATAGGCTGACGGATAGGCCAGCCGCTCAGCCATTTGCAAATACTGATAGGCGCTTTGCAAGGCATCTGCAATGTCTTGCCGCTCGGCCAGGGCACGACACAGGGGGGTGAGAAACCGCTGGGCCACGTCGTTGCGAATCGGTTCGCGCATCACCAGCACCTGTAACCCTAAACCAACCAGAGACTGGGCAAGGCTAAGACCGCTACAGGAATTAAAAATGGCCAGTTGGAGACCATTTTCGCGAGCCTGGATCAAGTTTTCTTCGAGCTCACTGACTGACAGCTGACAGTCTGGGGTCAGGGCAAAGCGGCCACCGGTTAGGGCGGTTTCATCACTGTGCCCTGCAAAAAAGAGCACATCCCAGCCGGGCGGCTCGGCCAGGGTTTTAGCCAGCTGCTGTTTAATGGCCGCGGGGTCAGCATTTTGTGGATAGGTAAACCGTCGCAGATCCGTCAGGGGAGCCAGCGATCGCAAAATTTGCCAGTCTTTCTGTAAGGGCAAATCAGGATCTGTTGCTAAAACAGCTAAAATTCTGGGCTTACGCGCAGACTGCGGTCGGGCTGCAACCGTCCCCACTGTTTCACTAACAGCGGTCCGAATGATTCGAACCGTTCCTGGAAAGGCATTGCGTGGAGCCAGATCCCAGGCTTCCCAGGGCAGCTTTTCGAGCATGGGAGCGTCACAGGCGACATAGATATCGACACCCGTATTCACGCCCATATCGACGCCAGCCCCCTCCATCGGCAAATTCGTCGAGTGGGCTCTTTCTTGGAAGAGCCGGGTGATTTCGTCTTGGATGCACTGCTGCACCTTGCGATCCTCTGCGTCACCCAGCCAGCGATTAAACTCATCTATCCAGGTTCGCTCTGCTTCTTGTAAATCATGGGCCGGGTCGCCAGACCCCGGATTCAGCCGTCCGCTGGCCCGAACGCCCTCAGATGAGTCAGCAAGCTGGTAAAACTTGAGATAGCGGTTTTGCCAGCGCTGATACCGCTTATGCAGCTTGCTGGGGTAAGGCAAACGCGCCGTCAAGCTCCGATTGTCCCAAAATAAGAGTAAAAAGCAGGCGTCTTGGTCTTGGGAGATAACTTTAAGTTCAAAGACAGTACGCATGGGAGAAGGCGTTGCGTGCAACGCCTGTACAAGGATGCGGCAGGTTTACCGACAAACCCATCATTATCGGTAAACCCATTATTATCGGCAAACCCATCATTGCCAGTTAAAAAGGCGAAGAGTGAGTTCTTTAAGTAAAAGAGGTTCTTTAAGAAGATAGAGAATTTAATGAGTAATCTCAAACGAAATTGATCGGGCATCGTCATCACGCTGAAATTGATAGGGTGACGATAGCCAGGCCGGGCCCTCCGGCAAAACCAGCGTGACTAAGAAATGCTCCGACGGGCGACCTTCTACCTGGGCATAGAGAAAAGGATCGTCCAGCTCTGTCATTTCTTCACAAAGCACCTCGGTGGCTTTACTAATCCGCAGGGTCAACTCGTCGGGTAGAGGCGCGCTGGTTTGCATCCCTACCAAAATCAGCATCGACCAGGTCTCTGGTGAGGGCCAGGTGAGGGTACACAGTCTCAGGGGTAAGCCTTGCCAGTCAATGTCTTGATAGGCATGGGCTGCTTCGTCTGGTATAACCATGCCTTGCGCTTGGAGGGTTGCGATCGCTCGCTCAAACTTATCAATCGAGCGAAATAAGAGGGCTGGCTGCGGGGGTAGATAAATTTCCAGATCTTGGGCCAGCTCATCCAGGCGATTTTCTAACCACCGCGCTACGTTCACAGCGGGCTGGGTAACCAACGCCAGCACTTCTTGCAGCCTTAACGTTAGGGCAGGGACTGGCGAGCACTGGGCCTGGTAAATCAGCTGCAGCAGAGGGGGGTGGGCCAAAAGATAGCGGCCTTGGCTCCAGGGACAGAGCTCCCAGAGGGGGCGAGGGGGACGAGGGGATTGTTGAAGGGATTGAAGCAGGGGTTGGAGCGTTGGGAGGGAGAGAGGGGGCAGGGGAGTTAGGGAAGGCAGGGGAGATAGGGGAGTTGGGGGGCAGAGTTCAAGCTGGAGAAGGAGACGAGTGGGGTCGAGACTCCAAAGTTCGATAGGGAACGCGTAGGTCCAATCAGGATATAGGTCAGCCGTGGGGTAATAGTTCAGCAGATTTTCGTGGGAGACGAAGCCGCGAATGAAGACTTGGGCGAGTTCTTCTTGCACCTCGACAAGAATATAAAAATGGGCGTGGAAGTCGGGCAGCTCTAGCACCGCGCGGGGGACGGCGACCGTGTCAGCCAGGGGATGATCGATCACCAGCAGGCAGAGTTTGAAGCCTTTTACGTCAAGATTGCAAACGGCGGGCAGGCTATTGGCGTAGGGGGGGCGGTATAGCGAGCATTGGGAACTTCCTAAGGGTCGGCCAGGCATGCGATCGCACAGCCAGTCTGAAAACCCAGCGTAGGCTAGGGCTTGCAAGTAGACCTGCCACTGACGCGCTTCCCCAACCGCCGCCGCACTCACCTCGGCGGCCTGCTCAAAATGTTCGGGCTCAAGCTCAACGGTCTCTGCCCGTTCGGCCTGCCAGCTTGAAAGGATCGCGCTTACCATGTCTACTTTTCACCTCTGCTCAGGGCTGTCTCATAGTGATTTTCAGAAGGTGTTTCCAACGAAGAGTCGTAGGTCTCAATATACTGACGCAGGTGGTCAGCATAAAAGCTTTTGCCCCGTTTGGCCGTGCGGAGCTCTGCGATCGCAGGGATAAAAATCTCGGTATCCAGAAAGGTTTCTAACCGCTCAGCCAGTGGCCCAGCACAGACTGACTCAGGTAACGACACCCCCAGCCCCCGCTGCCTCAACAGCCCAATCATCCGGGTCAATGTTCTAAACCGCACCTGCCCCATCAGCTGTTTGAGATTTAACAAACGACTCACCTGGGACTGGTTACTCAAGTTGAGGGCTGTCGCCACTTCGTTTTGCGATTTACCTTCGACATATAGCAGTTTCAAAGCCGGGATCACCCGATCGGCAAGCTGGGCATACCTGCGTCGCTGCCGTAGTGCTTGAATATAGTCGGTAATGCTGTCTTCGATCCCCTGCTGCAGGGCCTGCTGTAGCAGCTGCTGACACACCCCGCGCACGTCTTGGGTGGCCAGCTGAGCGATTGGATCCGCCGGGGCAGTGTCCACAATCTCCCAGGTTTTGACTGTCGCCTGCCGAGCTTCAATGGAGTCAGCTAGAGGCGCGCCTCGCTTGCGCCAGATTTCTTGACGGCGTAGCTGGCTAGCCATTTGTTTGAGAATGCTGAGTAGCTGAGGCGGCGTCAGGTCACGGGGTACCTTACCTTGGAGAGCCGCCAGCATTTCTGCGAGCTGAGCTGAGCTCGGTTCGACACAGCGCTGGCGGGCCTGCTGACGGGCTAGCTGCTTGCGATCGCGACGATACACCCCGTGAAAGGCTTGAATAATCGCCTGCTCTGGGGAGCTAAACTGAGCCAGCTGCTGCTGCCCAACTCGATTCAGCAGCGCCCAGTCAGTAAACAGGCTAAATCCATACTCTGAGAGCACCCTGCGGACTTCAGGATGCTGCTGGGTTTGATAATAGGCCCAGCTATCCAGATTCAGTTGAGCCTGCGCCTGGGGATCAAACCGTCTCAAAACTTCGATAGCAAAGGGGACATAAACCAGGGTTCTCAGTTCCCCGGCGTGGAGTTCACGCGACTGGTCTGACTCAACCACGATTAAATGCTGACCATCATCATCTAAAACATAGGACAGCAAGTCTTGATATCGCAGTTTTTTAGGCACCTCATAGCCCGAAAACCGCGCCGAAATTTTTCGGCAGGCCGCCAAAATGCTGTAAGAAAGGCAGCTGCGTAAACACAGTCCTGAATGGGCGATCTGCTCCCAGTGTTGGGGCAGACAGTCTGTCAAAAATTCAGCAAACAGCGCTCGCTGAATAAATTGATGATCTTCAAAAGAGATTGAGCCATCCCCCTCATCTATATTCTTTTTGAGCTTGGCATCTAAAAATGCCCTCGCAATGGACAAAGGGAGCGCCTTATAGTGGCCTGTGGCCGGGTCAATCCGCAAAATTTCGCAGTATTGAGCCAAAGAATATCGAGATAGCGAATATTGGGACAGTGAAACCATAGCGGTTCATTGGCAGATGCCTCCTTATCTTCCCATTGGTGCTTGGTAACGGGAAGTACCCCCTGTGGGTGCCTGACATAGCCTGTGGTTTGGGAAACAGCTATCTAAGGTCAAAAAACGCTACAAGTTTTGAGTTTTGAGTTATTTCCTCAAAACTCAAAACTTAAAATTAAGACCTCATTCGAGGCCCTCTAGCGAGCCACTACCTTAATATCGGCTGGTTTACCTAGATCGCCTTGAATAGCGACGCTGCGACCATTGGCATCAAGATGGCGCACAATTTTGTAAATGATTTCTGCTTTCTCAGGGGAACCGATTTTGTCTGCTAATGCTTCTAATGAGAGGGGTTGTCCCGCCTGCTTCACGGCTGTAACCACCTGATCTTGCAAGCTCAAGACGCTGGCAGCGGCTTTTTTACCTGCTTCTACACCCGGTTGGTGGTAGGCGTTGATATTAACCAGCGACGCATAGATGGTGACTGACCGCTCGTAGAGCGCAATCAGCACACCCACCATATGGGGCGTCACCTCTGGGATCGTGATCGTGATCGACTGGCGGTTATTTTCAAACAGCGCCTGACGAGTGCCCTGCAAAAATCCAGAGAGATAGTCCCCAGAGGTTGCGCCTGGCTCTACTTCAACCGAGTCGCCGTTACGATCTTTGAGCACCTCAATCAGGGTGACAAAAAAGTTGTTGACCCCTTCCCGCAGCTGCTGCACATAGGCATGCTGATCGGTCGAGCCCTTATTGCCATAGACAGCAATCCCCTGGCAGACTCGGTTGCCATCCAGGTCCTTTTCTTTACCCAAAGATTCCATAATCAGCTGCTGCAGGTAGCGACTAAACAACAGCAGGCTGTCTTTATAGGGCAAAATCACCATGTCTTTTTCCCCTTGACCATGACCGGTGTAGTACCAGGCCAGCGCCATTAGGGCAGCTGGGTTGCGTTTTAGGTCGCGAATCCGGGTGACGGCATCCATTTCTTTGGCACCCGCTAAAATGGCACGGATGTCGATGCCCTGCAGCGCAGCGGGCAATAGACCTACCGAAGACAGTTCTGAGGTGCGCCCACCGACCCAGTCTTGCATTGGAAAGGTGGCCAGCCAGCCGTCGGCCTTAGCAATTTTGTCGAGCTTGCTGCCAGGGCCGGTGGTAGCAACGGCATTCTTAGCAAAGCTGAGGCCCTGTTTTTCAAAAGCAGCTTTGACTTCTAACATGCCGTTGCGGGTCTCGGGGGTGCCCCCTGATTTAGAAATCACTAACACCAGAGTCGTTTTGAGCCGTTCACCAATTTGAGCCAGGGTTTTGTCAATGCCTTCAGGATCGGTATTGTCAATGAAATGAATATTTAAAGGCGGGTTGACTGGTCCCAGCGCCTGGGCGACAAACTCAGGCCCCAAGGCCGAGCCGCCGATACCAATCGAGAGGATATCAGTGAAGCGTTCTTGCCCAGGCGGATAGAGGGTGCCCGTGCAAACTTGTTGGGCAAAGGTTTCAATATCCCGCAGGGTGCTAGTAATTTCGTTTCTGAGCTCGTCGTTGGGGGCCAGGTCAGGATCGCGTAGCCAGTAGTGGCCGACCATCCGGTTTTCATCAGGGTTTGCGATCGCACCCGCCTCAATCGCCTCAATATCTTTAAAGGCTTTCTCAAAGCGCGGTGCCATTTCCTTGACAAAGGCATCGTCAAAGCTAACGCGACTGATATCTAGGTAGAAGCCCAAGTCTTCGTGATAATAAAGCCATTCTTGATACCGTTTCCAAAGAATCGCCGCATCCATAGGTGCCTCGCTTTTTGTGATTAAGGTTGGGAAGTAGGTTTTAGGTTTTAGGTCTTAGGTTTTAGGTTTTGGGGGATCAAAGGGGTCGTTATTGGTGATTGGTGACTCGTGATTTGTTCGAAAATGCCAATCACCCATCACTAATCACTAATCACCCATCACCTAATACCTAACGGAGATACGAAATTTCGCATCTCAACAATACCTAATACCTAACACCTCAACACCTCCAGAAGCTTAACGCCGGATGATCCGAAAATTAGGAAAATCCCTAAAGGATTTTGGGATTTACCCGAAGCACCGGAGCATAAGCTATAGGATGGATATTGCAGGGACAGATATTGTGGGGACGCGTCCCCACAATATCTGTCCCCACAGGCTGAAGGAATCGGAGGGGATTCAAGATGGATTTAGGCACACTACAGAGTTGGCTAGACAATGCTTCATTTGCAGTCTTGTTTGTCACCATGCTGGTTTACTGGAGCGGGCTGGCCTTTCCGAAAATTTCGACGCTGCCAACGATTGGGACCACCGGCATGGCGATTGGCAATCTGTGTATGGCAGCTCTGCTCAGCGCCCGCTGGATCGAAGGCGGCTACTTTCCCTTAAGCAACCTGTACGAATCCCTCTTTTTTATTGCCTGGGGGATTACAGCTATTCATTTTGTGGCTGAGCGGATGAGCGGTAGCCGCTGGGTCGGTGCAGTCACAGCCCCCGTCGCGATGGGGATCACGGCGTTTGCTGCCCTGACGCTGCCCGACAATATGCAGGTGTCAGAGCCGCTGGTACCGGCGTTGAAATCCAACTGGTTGATGATGCACGTTAGTGTGATGCTGCTCAGCTATGCGGCGCTGATGGTGGGCTCGCTGATTGCGATCGCATTTCTGATTGTCACCCGAGGCCAGGCGATTGAGCTCAAAGGTAGCTCGGTCGGCACTGGCAGCTTTCGCAACCGCCGCTACGAGCTCAAGCGGGCTGATGAGGAAAAGACTGAGCAACCAGCGACTAACTCCTCAGGGGGCGGAATTGCTGTCTTGGAAAAAGCCATCCCGGCGACCGAGACGGCTTCAACAACGGCTTCCCTATCTCTACAGCGTCTGACCCTGGCTGAAACGCTAGACAATATCAGCTACCGCATCATTGGTTTAGGCTTTCCGCTGTTGACCATTGGGATTATTGCCGGAGCCGTGTGGGCCAACGAAGCCTGGGGCTCTTATTGGAGTTGGGATCCTAAAGAGACCTGGGCGCTGATCACCTGGCTGGTGTTTGCGGCCTATTTGCATGCCCGCATTACCAAAGGCTGGCAGGGACGGCGACCAGCGATTTTAGCTGCTTCAGGTTTTATGGTGGTTTGGGTTTGCTATCTGGGCGTCAATATTTTGGGTAAGGGGCTGCACAGCTACGGGTGGTTTTTTTAGGCCATACTCGCGTTTTTCACACTCGCATCGCTAAGACACACTCGCAAATAGAGCCTGCATCTCCTGTGCTTTAGCATTTTCACGGGTCACAATTTCGACAATTTTATTTCTCGCCTCAGGCTGATTGAGGGCCTCTACGCAGACCTGAGCGACTTTTGCTCGGGGAATGCTGCCTTCAAAGAGGGTATCCGCTGGGGCCATGACGATAGGATCGCTGCTATCTTCGCTGCGGAGACCACCAGGGCGCACAATGGTATAGGTCAAGCCGCTGCGCTGGATATAGTCCTCGGCCTGCTTTTTCCAATAGAGCACCAGCCAAAATATATTGAGCGGGTGGAAAAACTTAGACACACAGAGGGAAGACACAATCACAAAATGTTCGACACCCGCTTCTTTGGCAACATCGACCCGCGTTTTGGTACCCTCGTAGTCAACCTTGTAGGGACCCGTCACATCCAGGCTAGGTTGGGCTCCGGTGGCACAAAGCAGCACAGTGCAGCCAACTAAAGCCGTCCGGATCGTATTTGGCTCGAGCACATCTCCGGTCACTACCTCAACCGTCGTGGGCCAAAGCCCCTTAGTTTTTTCGACATCGCGCACCATGGCTCGCACCGGAATGCCGCGCTCAATCAGCTGCTCTACAATCCTGCGGCCAGTTTGACCAGTGGCCCCCACAACCAGTGCTTTCATAGCGTCTGCCCCCTTGCTACACAAATCTAAACATAATCTTCATTAGTCACTAGTATAGAGACATGCCCCATCAAATAGACTGGGTTCGGAAAGATAGCCTTAAAAGCTGTAGCAATCATTGAACGGTAGCAATCATTGCATCTGTCGCTGTATTTAGTTTGGTAAGCCTATAGACAGGTCGCCAAGGCAGGCCGCTTAAAGAGGCAGTATCGCGAAAATTTCATTAAACTGATAGTCTGATTTATCCGTAAATCAACGATGGCCGATGCCTATCTACGTAGTTATCTTAGGGTGAGGAGTATATTTTGATTCATGCGCTAGAGGTTCGATTGGAAGTTTTTCAATCTACCGAAATCTTTAGAATCTAGCCATCTAAGGGCTCTGAGTTTCTTCTGTGTTTCCTTAATTTCGATTTTCACTGAGATAAGTAAGCCAACGTTCATTTTTGCGATAGCGTTTATGCAAATGCAATCCACACCGTTCCCTCTCTCCCAGGCTGACGCCCGCTTGGTTCAGTCGAGCCAGCACCTGGTCGAGACCCACGAGATTTTACCCAGTGACCTAGAGCTACAGACTGCTGAGACAGTTTTGTTCGAAGGCCACTACGTCGGCCAAATGGAAATGTATGCGGATGCAAAAGCCGTTGCTGACTACTTAGATGCTCACCAGGGCTGGTTTATCCGGTGTGCTCAGCCGATGGCGGTTGAGCACATTGCGCCCAACGGCTATGCCCTAACCTTAGGAAATTTTGGCAGCCTCAATTTTGAAATTCAGCCTAAGATTGGCCTGCATTTGCTTCCCCAAGACGAGGGGGTTTACCGCATTGAAACAATCCCGGTACCCGGACATCAACCGAAGGGCTATGCGGTGGACTTTAAGGCCTCAATGACCCTGGCCGAGCAGTGCGCTGATCACCTCCCGGTCGAGAAAGCCACCCATGTTGAATGGGAGCTTGAGCTGCTTACCTGGGTGCAAATGCCCCGGTTTATTCAAGCTTTGCCTCAGTCCCTAGTCAAAACCTCGGGCGACAAACTGCTCAATCAGATTGTGAAGCAGATTTCGCGGCGTCTAACCCGTAAGGTGCAAGCAGATTTTCACACCATGATGAACCTGCCTTTGCCAGGGTCAAAGACTCTAAATTCCCGTTTGAATATGCTGCGCCGTTAGCTGCGCTCGGCCCCTACAAATCGTTGAATTCCAGCTAGGTCAGAATAGGATTGCGGTTGGCAATAGCTACTTTGCTGCCGCAACAGCTCCTGCACTGTCTGCGACTGCCCTGCCATCGTTTCGATCAGCCAAAGAGCTCCTGTCTGTAGATAGTCAGGAGCTCTTTGTACCAATTGACGAATATCGTTTAGCCCATCTGCCCCCCCATCGAGCGCAGGATGAGGTTCGTGGCAGGTGACCTCTGGTTGCAAAGCCAAGACACCAGCGCTGGGAATATAGGGTGGAGTAGAAACCAGGCCCGCTAGCTGTGCTTTAAGATCGACCAGGGGGTCAAACCAGCTGCCGCAGCGAAATTCAATCCGGTTAGTGAGCTGATGACGTTCTGCATTTTGACGGGCCACAGCC
>JBCBZL010000087.1:0-15423 GCA_039815385.1 Cyanobacteria bacterium P01_A01_bin.114 | reverse complement strand
CGTAATTTCTAATTTTATTATGGTTATAATAACCATAAGTATTCGAGGGAACTTGGATGGAAGACCCATCAATGTTGGTTCAGCCTGATGAATATGGTCTGCTGACTGACCTGTATCAGCTCACCATGTCGGCCTGCTATGTCGGCGAAGGGTTAGATCAGCGTCGGGCCAGTTTTGAGCTGTTTGCCCGGCGACTGCCCGATGGGTTTGGCTACCTGATTGCAGCGGGGCTTGCCCAGGCCCTGGACTATTTAGAACGCTTTCGGTTCACTGCCGAGCAAATTGAGGCGCTTCAAAAAACCGGGCTGTTTACCCATGCCCCAGAAAAATTCTGGGCACTCTTAGCTGACGGTCACTTTGAGGGCGATGTGTGGGCGATACCTGAGGGTACAGCAGTGTTTGCCAACGAGCCCCTGCTGCGAATCGAAGCCCCACTGTGGCAGGCGCAGATTGTCGAAACCTATCTGTTAAACACCCTCAACTATCAAACCCTGATTGCGACGCGGGCAGCGCGACTGCGGGACGTGGCAGGGCCAGAGGCGATACTGCTAGAATTTGGGACGCGGCGAGCGTTTAGCCCCCAAGCGGCGCTCTGGGCGGCGCGGGCAGCTCTAGTTGGGGGGATGACGGCCACCTCTAACGTGCTGGCAGCGCTCAAACTGGGGCAAAAACCCGTGGGAACGATGGCCCACGCACTGGTGATGGCTATCGGGGCAACTGAAGGCAGTGAAGACGATGCCTTCGAGGCGTTTCATCGCTACTTTCCAGGGGCCCCGCTGCTGATCGATACCTACGATACGGTGGCGGCGGCCCAGCGATTAGGCAAGGCCGTAGACCAGGGATTAGCCCTGACCGGGGTGCGGCTAGACTCGGGCGATTTGGTGGCCCTGTCAAAGCAGGTGCGATCGCACCTGCCCGATATCCCTATCTTCGCCAGTGGCGACCTGGATGAGCAGACGATTGTCAAACTCAAGCAGCAGGGAGCCTGCATCAACGGCTACGGGCTTGGAACCAAACTGGTGACTGGGGCACCCGTCAACGGCGTCTATAAATTAGTCGAGATCGACGGCATCCCCGTCATGAAAGAATCCAGCGGTAAACTCACCTACCCTGGGCGCAAGCAAATCTTTCGACGGGTCGAACAGGGGCAGACCTTAGGAGATCGCCTGGGCCTGGCAGATGAAGCCGCCGCCCCTTCTGAAGTGGCCCTTTTACAGCCCGTTGTGCAAAACGGTCAGCGGCTTAGCCCTCCTGAGCCCCTTGCGCAGATCGCCCAACGGTCAGGGGCCTCCGTGGCAACTCTCCCCTCGAGTGTTCGTCAGGTAACCCAGCCAGTTTGCTTTGATGTGGCCTTATCCAAAGACCTACAGCAGCTCACAACGGCTACCCAGCGGTCGGCAACCCTGGTTTAAATCAGGCGTTGCATGCAACGCCCCTACCCTTCGCCCTTCGCCCTTCGCCCTTTTCCCCAAACCCAAACCCCCCATGCTGCCAGACTATCCAATCACCACCGTTGCCCTCTTCGGCACCAGCGCCGACCCGCCGCACCAGGGACATCGCGGTGTCCTCACCTGGCTGGGTCAACACTTTGATCAGGTCGCCGTTTGGGCTTCTGACAATCCCTTTAAGGGTAACCAGTCACCGCTGGCCGATCGGATGGCCATGCTGCGCCTGCTGGTAGACTCCATTCGTGCCCCTAGTCAAATGCAGGTCTACCCAGAGCTGAGCCATCGCTATACCCTAATCACCCTCGAGCGAGCTGAGCAAATTTGGCCCCAGGCAGCCTTTACCTTGGTGGTTGGCGCAGACCTGGTGCCCCAGCTACCTCGGTGGTATCGTGCCCAAGAAATCTTTCAAAAGGTCAAGATTTTGGTGTTTCCACGTCCTGGGTATCCCCTAGGTGACCCAGAGCTGTTGTCATTAAGGCAGCAGGGCGCTGAGGTTGCGATCGCAATGCCGCCCCAGCAGTACAACGTCTCCTCGACGGCCTACCGTCACTGCGATCACCCCCAGACCATTTTGCCTGCCATACAAACCTACATTGACCAACACAACCTGTACCCATGCCCGGAAAACTCCAAAGAAAAATTGCCGACCCACTAGCGAACACTGACCTGGCTGACTTTAAGGTGGGCGTCGACAACGTTATCTTTTCGGTCGATACCGATCAAAATCGGCTGCTGGTGCTGCTCGTCATGCGCCACGATGAGCCCTATGTCGGCTACTGGTGTTTGCCCGGCACCCTGGTGCGCCGGGGCGAATCGTTAGAAGACGCCGCCGATCGCGTTCTGTCCGAAAAGATTCGCGTCAACAATCTTTATCTAGAGCAGCTCTATACTTTTGGTGGCCCCCACCGCGATCCCCGCGAAGCCGAAGACGCCTATGACATTCGCTATCTGTCAGTGAGCTATTTTGCGCTGGTGCGCTTTGCCGAAGCCGAGCTGATTGCCGACGGGGTTAGCGGCATCGCCTGGTACCCCCTCAGCCGCGTCCCCAAGCTCGCCTTTGACCATAACGAAATTTTAGACTACGGCTACCGTCGCCTGCGCAACAAACTAGAGTACAGCCCTGTCGCCTTTGATGTTCTCCCCGATGCCTTCACCCTGAGCGATCTCTACCAGCTCTATGCCACCGTTCTAGGAGAAGACTTCTCCGATTATTCTAACTTTCGCACGCGGCTGCTCAAGCTGGGCTTTCTCACAGACACCGGCGTCAAAGCCTCACGCGGCGCAGGCCGACCCGCCAGCCTCTATCGGTTCGACGCAGACGCCTTTGAACCCCTAAAAGATAAACCCATGGTGTTTATTTGAGGAATTCACGCTGGGCAGGCACAAAGCCAACCCCTACATTCCCTCTACCCTCCACCCTCTACCCTCTACATGAAAATCGGTATTGCTCAACTGAATCCCATCCTGGGCGATCTCACTGGCAACGCTAAGTGTATTCTCGACCTAGCCCAGCAGGCCAGCACCCAACAGGTCCGTCTATTGCTTACGCCTGAGCTATCGCTCTGTGGCTATCCGCCCCGAGACCTGCTGCTGCGCCCCAGTTTTATAGACATGATGCGTCGAACCTTAGAGCAGCTTGCCCATGATTTACCGGCGGGGTTAGCCGCCCTAGTAGGCATTGCTGAAGCGAACCCCAACGCGGGCACAGCCGGGGAGAAACCCTTATTTAATAGCATGGCGCTGATCGAGGCGGGTCAAGTACAGGCTGTTTTCCACAAGCGGCTGCTGCCCACCTACGATGTCTTTGACGATGACCGCTATTTTGAATCTGGTACTGACCCAAATCACTTTTTTATTCAGACTAAGGGCGGTGAGTCGGTCCATATTGGGGTGACCATTTGCGAAGATCTGTGGAACGATCAAGACTTTTGGGGACAGCGGGCCTATCCTGTGAACCCCACGGCTGAGGTGGTTGCAGCAGGGGTTGATCTGGTGGTCAATCTGTCGGCGTCACCCTATGTAGTGGGTAAGCAACAGCTGCGAGAGAAGATGATCCGCCACGCGGTTATGCAGCACCACTGCCCAATTGTGTATGTCAATCAGGTTGGGGGAAACGACGATCTAATTTTTGACGGCTATAGCGTGGCGCTCAATCGCCAGGGGGAGGTTGTCTGTCGTGCCCAGGGGTTTAAGCCGGAGCTAGCGGTGATTGATTTTGAGGGTCACGACCTGCAATCTGCTCAGATCAAGCCCCTCACCTCTGAACCCGAGGCTGAAATGTGGTCGGCGCTGGTGCTTGGCGTTCAAGACTATGCCCGCAAGTGTGGATTTTCAAAAGCGGTGATCGGCCTTAGCGGCGGCATTGACTCGGCGCTGGTCTGTGCGATCGCAGCCGCTGCCCTGGGCCCTGAGAATGTGCTCGGCGTACTAATGCCCTCACCCTATAGTTCTGAGCATTCTGTCACCGACGCCAAAACCCTGGCCCAAAATCTTGGCGTGCTTGCAGAGACGCTCGCCATCGGCCATTTGATGTCGGGCTACGACAAAACCTTCGAAACCCTCTTTGCAGATACGCAGCCTGGCGTGACTGAAGAGAATCTGCAATCGCGAATTCGCGGCAATCTGCTGATGGCGATCTCAAACAAATTTGGCCATCTGCTGCTCTCAACCGGCAACAAGTCAGAGATGGCAGTCGGCTACTGCACCCTCTACGGTGACATGAACGGCGGGCTAGCCGTGATTGCCGACGTGCCCAAAACCAAAGTCTATGCCCTGTGTCGTTGGCTCAACCGCCAGGCAAAATCAGGAGAGAGCGCTTGTTTAGGCATGATTTCTGGATTTTCAAACCCTAATGTCGAGGCTGAAATTATCCCTAAAAACATTTTGATCAAGCCCCCAAGTGCTGAGCTCAAGCCGGGTCAGGTCGATCAAGATTCGCTACCCGCCTACGACATTCTAGATGACATTTTAGAGCGACTCATCCAACGGCATCAGTCAGCGGCAGACCTGATTGCCGCAGGCCATGACCCCGCAGTTGTTGACAAGGTTGTGAGGCTGCTGAGCCGCACCGAGTTTAAGCGCAGGCAAGCGCCGCCGGTTCTCAAAGTGACCGATCGGGCCTTTGGTATGGGCTGGCGCATGCCCATCGCCAGTCGATGGTCACTCAAAACCGCGCCTCCTCTCCGCCTGTAGCATTTTTTATCGAAATGTAAAACAACGTTTATTTCTCACCCGGTGTTTATTTACTTTTAGCAGATGCTGTAAAGAATTGATGACACTGGCGAGATCTTAATCCTGCTCAGCTCTATGATCAAATCATTAGAACCAGAAGAAGAAAAGCAGTTGTTCTTCAGAGAAGGTTAGTAAGGGAAGTTGGTAAGGAGTTTGATAAACGGAGGTTGGTAAACAACAGTTTCATTTCCTGATCAGTTTCTGATCAAGAGTCTCTGATCAAGGTATTCCAGTTACTTTAGAGAACATTAGAGGACATAGGGTTATGAAAATAAAAGGTTGGCTAAATGATGTCTTAAATTATCTTTCTGAGGCCGTTGCGCGTATTTTTGGCCCAGATGATGATGCCTATCCCAATATTGGGGTGCAGCCCTACGACGGAGATGTCTATTCAGAACTGACGTAGCAACGAAATTTCATGAAATAGGATAGTCTCCTCCTCAAAACCTCTGGCAGTCGCTGGAGGTTTTTGTGTTTGTTTTTTTCACCTCCCAGAAGATTTAGGTTCCAGGTGATAGGTTTTAGGGGGGCCAAGGGGTGTCGTTATTGGTGACTCGTTATTTGTTCAAAAACGCCCATCACCCATCACCCATCACCCCATCTAACACCTCCCTTAGAAGCCAGGCGTTATTTAATTGAAAATCCCTAAGCCTGTCGAAACCGCTGCTGCTGTTGGTTAAACTCTCTTTCTTCTGCAGAGAGAATATCAGGTTTTACAATCGGGTCGCGCATATCCCACTGTATACACGCAAAGAGTAAAAGGCTTCCCGCCATGACTCCCCCAGTTAATAAAAATTGCCAGGTGCTTAACGATCGCACGGCTGGAATCGTCGCCAGGTGCAGCAGGGCGGCTAGTAAGAAACCGCGCGATCGCATGCCTATTCCCATCACGGCATAGCCGATAGCGCACAGCCCCAACCAAAGCCCACACAGGTTTATTAAAATCAGCGGCACGCCGTGAAAGATGCCATAGACCGTCAGCACGGTACCTGCGATCATGAGCCCCGACCACAGATAAATTACCCAGCGTAGCCGCTCTACCTGTACCCAAAACCAGGCGAGGTTGGCCATGGTCATGACACCAACACAGGTCAGCACAGCCCATACGGCAGCCTGAATGGTCCAACTCAAGGTAGGAAAAAAATGTGCAGTGGCAAAAATCGCCCCGCTGATGCCTGACCACACCAAAAATACCTGATCAATCCGGGTGAAATGGGTATCTAATACCGTCCATTTCCCCATTCGCCAGCGGAGTTTCAGTAAACCACATATATCCTGAATGTCTAACTCAGCTTGCTTAACGCGAAAAATGGGTTCGCTTGAAGTAGGGAAAAACATTCTTGTTGGAGGAGTATTTTTGATTTCGAATTTTCTTTACAAATTGTAACAAAGCATGGGCATCTATTTGGCATTGAGATAGCGTTCTTTGCTTGATCAATAGATTTGCTCACTGGATCAATAGATTTGCTCACTGGCTACCCCTGCCCCGCCGCCAGCGCTACGATGAAAGGTAATTGAAACCCGTTAAACGACTTTATTTATGACGCTCAACTTGTCAGCTGATGCTCTACGGGGTCAGCCCTCGATCCCTGATGCAGCTCCCACCCTGGCAGCCTATAGTTTGAGCAAAGTTTACGGTCACGGCAAGCGTCGCTTTGAGGCGGTGCGGGGGGTCTCACTCACCATCAATGCGGGTGAAGTGCTGGCATTTTTAGGGCCCAACGGTGCGGGTAAAACCACGACCATTAAAATGATGGGCGGGCTGGTGCGCCCTGACAGCGGCTGGGTCAGGATCACGGGCCTCGACCCGCATTGCAATCCTAAAGCACTCAAGCAAGTGGGTGCGGTGTTAGAGGGCAATCGCAATCTTTACTGGCGGCTCTCCCCTGAGGAAAATTTGGAATATTTTGGCGGGCTGCGGCAGGTGCCCCGGCGGGTTGCGCGTCAGCGAGGGCAGGCGCTACTTGAGCAGTTTGACCTGGCTGATAAGCGCAAAACCCCGGTGCAAAAGCTGTCTCGGGGGATGCAGCAAAAAGTTGCGATCGCGGTCGCCCTGGTTCACCAACCCAAGCTGCTGCTCCTAGACGAGCCCACCCTGGGCCTCGATGTCGAAGCCAGCGAAACGGTAAAACGTCTGATCCGCGAGATCGCAGCCTCAGGCTGTGCGATCTTGCTCACCACCCACCAGCTCGATGTCGCCGAAGCCCTGTCTGACCGAGTCGCGGTGATTCGCAAAGGTGAGCTGATCGCCCAGCAGCCCACCCAAGATCTGATCCGGCAATTTTCAGGCACGGCCTATCATATTTACTTTGAGGGCACGTTGGATGCAGAGCGTATAGGGAAGTTGCGATCGCTCGGCGCTAACCTCGACGGAGCCCACCTGACTTACAGCGGTGACGCCCTTGGCCTCTACGATCTGCTAGCCGTACTCAACCCCCTCCCCATTAAAGAAATTCACCCAGACAAAGCCGACCTGACGGACGTCTTCCTAAAACTCGTCCGTAACGACACTGGCTTCGTTTGATCGGATAAACGACTTACAATCTTTATCATCTCGGCCCCCGGTGAGCAATTCTGCTATTGGGTCTAGGCCCGAGTTATGATCGGCGATGGTGCAATCTGAACTGAATTTTGCTGAGGAAACCCGATGAGGACCAGCGAGGTCATCAAACGACTTGAGGCCGATGACTGGTATCTGCATCGCACCAAAGGTAGTCATAAGCAGTTCAAACATCCGACTAAGCTCGGCAAAGTGACGGTTCCTGAGCACAAAGGGGACATCCCCACAGGAACACTCAGGAGCATCTTTAAACAGGCAGGCTGGAATTGGAAGCTACGATGATAAAAAGCGCACTGGCAAAAGACATGCTCTGGCCCATCGTGATTCATAAAGATCCTAATTCTGACTATGGCGTTACGGTGCCTGACCTACCGGGCTGCTTTTCTGTAGGCTCCAGTTACGAGGATGCCTTTGTCCAGGCCAAGGAGGCAATCTCACTGCATCTGGAAGGACTAGCATCTGATGGTGATCCGATTCCCTCTCCGCTCCCTCTGGCTGAGCATATCCAAAACCCGGAGTATGCCGATGGCATCCCGGCATTAATCGAACTGTCTATGAAAGTAGCCGCATGATGAGAATCCCTGCCAAACCTAGGTACCGTGAACATGGCGAATATCGTGGGGATGAAAAACAATCCGCTCAATGCTTAGACTATTACACCTCAGCTCTCATTCTCATTCTCAGCTCGTTTTTTAAGTCCTTCTGAAGACAGCAAGCTTTTTACCCACCCTCCCATGATCAATCTGCTTGTAGGTGAACTGAAACGCACCTGGATCCAGTTCATTCGCTACCCTACCGAGATCATTGGCGGACTCGTGATTATTACCACGGTCTTTTACGGCCTGTTCCTGAGTGCGCAATATATGGCCGGGCCAGCCATGGGCTTTGGCGATCGGCTTGATGCGGTCGTGATTGGCTACGTTCTGTGGACTCTGGCGCTCTACATCGTCAACGACATCGCCATTAATATTCAAATGGAGGCCCAGACTGGCACCCTAGAGCAGCTATTCCTTTCACCCTTTGGGGCACCCAAAGTCTTCTTTGCTCGGGCCGTCGCCAGCTTAGCGCTGCGGATGTCGCTGATTGTGATTATTTTGCTGATCTTGATGGGGATTACCGGCAGCCGGTTGGCGTTTCCGATTGCGCTGGTGTGGCCACTGCTGACGTTGCTGATGGGGGCCTATGGTCTGGCCTTCGTAATGGGGTCAGTTGCCCTAGTGTTTAAGCGGGTGCAGCAGATTTTACCCATTTTTCAGTTTGCGCTGCTGTTTCTACTTGCGGCCCCTACCGAAGAATGGAGTGGCTCAGCTCAGAGGGTAGCGAATTTCTTACCGATGCTGCCCAGTACGGGGTTGCTGCGTAACCTAATGGCTCGCGGCCAGGCTCTAGATCTGTTTCAGCTAAGCATTGCTTTAGTCAATGGCCTATTTTACTTTGGCTTGGGCCTGGCTGTGTTTGGGTGGGCCGAGCGTCAGGCCAAAAAACGCGGCATTTTGGGCGGGTACTAGAAACCCGGCTGCTTTGTCTAGGTAGTTCGATAACCTTTAGGGTGTGTAAAGCAGCCGGGTTTCTGGCTAGGTAGTTCGATAGCCTTTGCGGCTCTGCAATTAAACTTCGAACCAATCACGAGTAGCCAATAACGACATTCCTAGGTCTCCTAAAACCTATCACCCAGAACCTAACATCTTCTCTAAGTTGTGTAGCATTTCTGGGGGGTTTCAGTCGGTTGACCTACGATAAGAGAACCCTTGCACCGTTGGACGTTGTCTCTATGTCTCTCACTTGCCAGCAGCTACTCACGACCCACCAAAAAGATTGGGAAGCAGCGACCGTTCATCCTTTTTTAGAACAGTGCCAGCGGGGGACTATTCAATCCGCTCAGTTCAATACCTGGCTACTGCAAGACTACCTATTTGTCATCGAGTTCACCCGTACAGCGGCGCGCCTATTGGCAGCAGCCCCCACCCAGCATTTTGATGTTCTGCTGTCTGGCCTGGGTGCTCTCCAGAGTGAGCTCAGCTGGTTTCGTACCAAGGCAGCCGAGCGTTCTTTAGATTTGGATACTCCCCGACAGCCCATCTGTGAAGACTACTGTCGCTTTATGGTGCATCTGGCAGAGCAGCCCTATGTGGTACAGGCAACCGCGTTTTGGGCAATTGAGCTGGCCTACAATCAGGGGTGGCAAATCCATAGCCCTATGCCCGCTCCCTACGCGGAGTTCGCCGACCGCTGGGGCAATCCTGGCTTTACCGGCTATGTGAAACTGCTCGAACAGCAGGCAGATGACGCCTTGGCAGCGGCGGATGTGACCTTTCAAGTAGATGCCGAAGAGATATTTGTCAAAGTGGCTCACCTCGAAAAAGATTTTTGGCAAATGGCCTTTGAGGCAAACGGATAAGGGATTTGAGCGCTAAATATTTAGCGCTTGTTAGGGGCGTAAAGTTTTACGCCCTTCGGTATCGGATATAGCTAGACAGGATTTCTGATCAGGCCAATAAAGCGCTGATTACCTCAACAATCTTCTGCGTTCCCCTCTGCAAGAAGGCTTCATCAAGTGTATCAGGGGTGTCTGTAGGTAGATGATAGTGAGGATTGCGAAAATCAGCTGTATCGGTCACCATCACCGCCCCGAGGCCTGCCTGCCAAAAGGGCACATGGTCGCTACGGAACAAATCAGGCAGGGTCTCACTGCCATTGACTGGCACTGGCAGCGTGATAATCGGCAGCTCTGGTGTATTTGCTGCCTGAAAAGCCTGTAGCAATTCGGGATGGGGAAGGTCACCCAGCGCACCCAAAAAGTTGCCCTGAGTCGGCAGATTAGAAATCGGCAGCCCAGATGGATATTGCTGACACCCCGCTTCTTCACAGGCATAGCCTAGCATTTCCAAAATGACCGCCCCTTGCAGCCCGGCTAAATTCTGCTCGGTTTCAACAAAGGCCTGGCTTCCCAAGAGCCCAAAGCCGTCGGGCTGAAGCTCTTCTTGATCAAAAAAGACAATCTTAAGAGTGCGTGGGGTGGCATAGTCGGCAAACAGTCGCGCAATTTCTAAGGTGGCCGCAACGGCACTGGCATTATCATCCGCCCCCGGCGAGTACTGCACCGTGTCGTAATGGGCACCCACTAGCAGCGTGCCTGCTTCAGGGTCAGTACCAGGGCGAGTTGCAATCAGATTGACCCCTCCGGTTGCCCCGGCACCAAAGGGGTGTTGCTCAGGTTCGTAACCATAGTCGATGAGAGTATCGGTGAGGTAGCTGCGGGCAGCGGTCAACTCGGTCTCTAGATAGCGTTCGGTGCTGAGGGTGGTGAGGTGCGATCGCAACCTTCCAGCCTCCACCGATAGCGCTGACGGGGGTGCGCTCGGTGGAGGCGTTGCCTGTAAACCCGATTGTGAAGCAGATAAGCAGCCCCCCCCTAGCAACATTACAGTCAGTGCAGCAGCGCTCAATAAACAAACCAGCCCCCAATACCGAGATGTCATAATCCACCCTTCATAAAATTACCCTTCGCCTTTCCCCCCTTCACCCTTCGCCTTTCCCCCTTCGCCCTTCGCCTTTCCCCCTTCCCCTTTCCCCCTTCCCCCTTCGTTCGTTCCGAAAGTCCCCTCGACACAGTTGTATCTCACCCCACTACACCTGACCGCGGTTTTATGAAAGCTCAATCTCCCTCGTCACAGCGCCGAGTTGCTATCTTGGCCGCTATTTATGCTGCAATGTTCTGCCTGACCTTATGGGCAGCCTACACCGATAATCTGCCCACCCGTTTACTCAATACCATCCCCTACTACGACAAAATCGGTCACTTGGTACTGTACTTTATTCCTAGCTACCTGGGGCATCGGGTGTTAAGAAACCGCCATTTCAGGGCTTTAGGGTTACGAATGCCCATTTTCCCGACATTATTTGGGCTATTTACCCTCACCGAAGAACTCATCCAAGGGTTTTCTCCCTATCGCACGCTAGATATGGTTGACCTGATCTGTGGTTTTGTGGGCATTGTAATCGGCTATGGCCTGGCCCAGCGTAGCCAAAGTCAAATCCCTACCGCTAGAAACCGGATTTCTTGAGTCCCTCCCGAATAGCCAACTGGCTTTGACTAGACACCCGGTTTCTAGCCCTCGCCGATAGCATCTCGAATTTCTTGTAGAACCGCCTCCTCACCAGAGGTGACCACATCATCCAAAGCAACAATCTTTTCACACTGGGCCATCAGGGGAACAGCAAAGTCAGAGTTGATCTGGTCTAGTAACGTGTCTAGCGGGGGCAGTGCTTCGGCTGGCTGAGCCTCCAGCGTTTCTAGAGACGTTGGGCTCAGGTGCAGCTGTTGCAGGGCGGGTAGCACCTCCTGCCACGACTGATCGGGATAGGCGGCTTCGACCACATGCAGAAGAATCTGATCCATGATGGCTTCTTGGGCCATCGCTTCTTTAAGGTAGGCTTCGCTAGCGACTTCAGAGTCTGCCAGGGCCGATTCCGAAGTTAGCAAATCTTGCTTAGATTCGTAAAAACGGCAGGCCGCGTAGCCTAGCGCATAGGTCATTGCCGCATTAGTACTTGACCCAATCACCGCCCCCGCCGCCGGAATATTTCTCAAGAAACCCAGGATACCGGCTCGGGTTGCATACTGGACGCTCCCCTGCACCGCTTTGCTGCCACCAACCGACAAGCCAAAAATTGCCAGCACTTCGCCTTTACGGGCCGGGTCACTCAGATCGAGGCCATAGGCGGCGGCAATTTGGTAAACCATTTCAGTCTGCAGCGATAGCACCAGTGAAAGATCAGCCACCAGCAGCGCCGTTGCAAAGCCAGGTAGGGCACTACTGGCCAACCCGCTACCTGCTGCCAGGGTCGCTTTTCTAACCATCAGTCGATGGGCAATCTGGCTAGGGGAGTCTTCTGGATGCTTGGCCTCTAGCTTACGCACTTCAGTTTCAGCTTTCTCTACATCAACCTTGTCGAGCAGCTGGGCAATCCAATCTACGTTGAGGGCCTTAGTGACCGGTGTGACCAGCGGATTTTGGTTGACCCAGTGAGCAATTTGACCCACGCCATCTGTCGTGTTCCCAGCCAGGTTGCTCAGGTGACTACCCGCAGCGCTAGCCGTGCCAGCTACGGTTTTGCCAGTTTGGGCGGCGGCGGTCGCAATGCCGGTAGAAAGCGGTGTTGTAACACTCCCAAGGGCATTCCCCGCTGTGTTGGCCGCGTCGCTAACCGTACCCGCAATCGTTCCTCCTATCTGGGCAGTCCCCTGACCCACCACATGGGTTGTCTTTTGAAGGGTGCTTAAAATCGTGCCAGCCAGCGTTTTGAGACGGCTGACAGATTTGGATTGGGCTATGTCAGAAGCGGAGCGGTCAGAGTTTGCAGAAGCCATAGTTTTACAATTTTGCAGAAGCCATAGTGGTGTCAGCAGTGAGATGACTCACGGCGAGATGATCAGCCGCGAGTTTTCTCTTTTTGATGCTTGTAGCGGCTTTTGAAGTCGGCCTGTTGCTGCTTATGATCAACGATTTGGGCCGGATAGTCTGTGCCGTCTAAGGCATCTTCTGGGATTTTGCCCGTCACCAGCGATCCTGTCTCTAAGTGTCGAATCTCGGGCAGCCATTCGCGAATATATTCGGCCTCGGGGTCGTATTTTTGGGCCTGGCTGGCGGGGTTGAAGATACGTAATGGCTTCGGATCCATTCCGCTAGAAGCGCTCCACTGCCAGCCCCCGTTATTGGCAGAGAGATCGCCGTCAAACAGCTTCTGCATAAAATATTTTTCACCCCACTGCCAGTTGATGATCAGGTCTTTGGTGAGAAAGCTGGCTACGATCATGCGACAGCGGTTATGCATCCAGCCCGTTTCATTCAGCTGACGCATGGCGGCATCGACAATGGGATAGCCGGTGCGACCTTCGCACCAAGCCTGAAAGTGCGTTTCGCTGTTCTCCCAGGGAAAATCGGCCCACATTTCGCGATAGGGGCCTTTCTCTAAGTTTGGAAAAAAGTATAGGGCGTGCTGATAAAACTCTCGCCAGGCCAGTTCCTGCATCCAGGTCTGCACATTTTTGCGAGTTTCATCGCTGCGGCAGCGGCCATAGGCAGCGTCTGCGGTTTCCCAAACGGTGCGAATGCCGATGGCTCCAAATTTAAGGGCGGCACTCAGCAAAGAGGTGCCCGCGACGGCTGGGAAATTGCGCTGATCGTTATACTCAGCCACGGCCCGATCATCGTCACAAAAGTCTTCTAGCTGAGCTTGAGCGGCAGCTTCGCCGGGGGCCAGCAGCAGCTGATTTTCCCAGATAAATCCTAACTCTTTGGCAGAGGGCAACTCGACGGCTCCAGCCTCGACGGCTTTAGATTTTTCCTTGGGGCTAAGGCCAGTGAGATTCTCAGGGGCAGGCACTGGGGCGGCTTTAGATTGGCCTCTCCAGTTTTTCCAAAACGGAGTGTAGACACTGTAGGGTGAGCCCGATCCTGTTCGGATGTCACCGGGGGCATGCAGCAGCTGATCCCAGGTGGTGGTATAAATTTCGATGCTTTTTTCTTTGAGGGCTTTGGCGACTTCAGTATCTCGCTCACGCGAATAGGGTTCGACATCGCGATTCCAGTAGACAGCGATCGCACCCAGCGTTGCTGCCAGTTTAGGAATTTCTTGCACCGGATTGCCCTGCAAAATCACTAGCTCACTGCCCGCTTCTTTGTACCGCTGCTGTAGCGCTTCCAGGCAGCCGATCATATATTTCACGCGGGCCGGGGCGACATCGTCGCGCTCCAAAATGCCAGGGTCGAGGCAAAAAACACCCAGTATTTTAGCGGTGCGATCGCGAGCAGCGGCAAGCCCCAAATTATCACTGAGCCGCAGATCTCGACGATGCCAAAACAAAATCAAATCAGACATACCGGTGAAACTTACCTATTTTGCGCGCAAGCCCCAGTATACCGGGATTATTTGGGCAAAGTACCTACCACTTGACAGAGGAAACAGCGAGCCGGCACCGCAGGCGCGGCTACCCCGTGAGACGCCAGACGGCACCCTGACATGCCAGGCGATCACCCTCTGGCTAGTAAGCAAATCTATCCTTAAGTAAATCTTAAATTCTGCATCAGAGGGCTTTAACGCACATCTGGATAATATAAAATGTATCTAATTACACAGTTTGACTCGAAAGCTTGGGATTTTTAGCAAACGTTTCTCAGATTCGAGGACGGCTGTTTCACACACTTACGTTTCACACAACATCAGAGGAACCCAAAAATGCAGCTATCTTATCGCGGTGCTCACTACGAAGCCCATCTTGAGCCTGTCCAGGCAGTCGAAACCACTCAGATTGGCGTATATCGCGGCGCTCCGCTCAAGGGTAAATCCTACCGGGTACAGCCCCATCCCCATAGCAAGGTACAACTCACCTACCGGGGTGTGAAATATAGCCACGACGTCTAAATTTCAGCGAGTTCCATTGGCCAAACGTTTTTACGTAGGTAGGGGTGAGGTTGCCTTGTCCCTATCTCGGCCCTACAGCGCCCCCTCAATTTTGTTATTTAACCCGTATACCTCACGGCTACCGGCCAACGCGACCAGGGTGACCTCACGCTCGTCGCCGGGTTCAAAACGCACCGCTGTCCCCGCTGGAATATCAAGCCGCATCCCTCTGGCTTGGTCGCGGTCAAACCCCAAGGCTTCATTCACTTCAAAAAAATGAAAATGGGAGCCCACTTGAATGGGACGATCGCCCTGATTGGCAACCATTAAAGTGACCGTGGGGCGTTCGGCATTGAGTTCAATATCACCCTCTGCGGGTAGCAGTTCACCAGGAATCATTTCAAACCTCCGAGTTGGCTGACTAAATCATGCTGCATTTGGTCTAACCGATCGCTAACCCTCGGAATCGCTTCCTCAACTTCGCGTCGCAAATTGGGGGTAGAGACGGTATCTTGCACTTTTTTCAGCCCGATCAGGTGAGCGGCTTGTAAAGACAGCTCCGCTGGAATCTTAAAGTCAGGAATCACGCCGGTCCCTTCCCAATTGGAGCCAGTGATTGGGTTGATCGCCCGCCCCGTGGGCAAAAACATCCAAAAATGATCGTCCAGACGAATCCCCTGACCTGGGTTTGCGCCCCCGGCGGTAGCTTCGCCAACAATCACCGCCCGCTTAAGCTGTTGCAGGTTATAGGCAAATTCTTCAGCGGCAGAGAACGTTTCG
>JBCBZL010000271.1:0-6957 GCA_039815385.1 Cyanobacteria bacterium P01_A01_bin.114 | reverse complement strand
TGGGCTCACCTGTGGCAGACACGATAGTCAAAATTATGCAAGGCTCTGCGTATTTTCTCTGTGATGGGTTCCGACCCTCGGTATGACGCTGACCCCCTTGAAGAATGATCTAGATCACGAACAGCGGCTAGAAACCCGGTTTCTCGGTTAAACCTTGAAGATTACGAGAGGTTACCCGACCAGAAACCCGGTTTCTAGTGCCGTAAGATAGCTTCGCAGGTCAGCACTTTTATACATGGACGATCAAGGGTTATGTCGCATTCTGCGTCAGCTTGATGGGCAGAGCTACCGAGCCTACAAGCAGCTGGCAGGGCACTACCGCTTTCCCGACTTTGACTTAGAAATTGCCCATGTTCAGGGCGATCCGTTTGCTGCTCCCAGCCGAGTTTCAATCTGGGTACCCCACGAGGTAGCTCAGTTTCCCGACGATTGGCAACAAACACCTCTGCGGCGGGTCGCGTTAGCCGACGCGCTACACCGGCAGGTATATCAGATAGCGCAGCAAGTGCAGCAGCGGCGAGGCTCTGGCAAAAGTGGTCGGCTAATGGTTGCTGCTGTCAGCCAGGCGATTCTTCAGCGTACGGCTGTACAGATCCACAAGGGATTTATTGAGCTGCGGCTCGGGGTAGGACTGCCCGCCTTTGGCAGACGGATTGCGGGCAACGAGGCGATTGCCCTGTTTACCCAAGATATTCCCCAGCTGGTGGCGCAGGCTTTAATCTATGCGGTGCTTCCCCATGGCGAGCTACTGCATCATCTTGAAACAGTGGAAGATGCGGCTACGCTCAGGCAGCAGCTCAGGCAGCAAGGGCTAGTCGCCTTTATTGCGAACGGGGCTATTTTGCCGCGTCGTAGCGGAGTCGATGAGCGCCCCTTACAGGGACAGGCGGTTGCGTTTCAGGCTCCAGCTGGGTTAGCGGTTACGTTGGAGACACCCCACTCGGGTGCGATATCAGGCATGGGCATCCCAGCGGGCATCACCCTGATTGTCGGCGGCGGCTATCACGGCAAGTCAACGGTTCTGCGGGCAATTGAGCAGGGGGTCTACGATCATATCCCTGGCGATGGCCGAGAGCGAGTGGTGACCGATGCCGCCGCTGTCAAAATCCGGGCCGAAGATGGTCGTAGCGTCGTCGGGGTAAATATTTCGCCCTTTATTAATAACCTGCCCCAGGGGATCTCGACCGAGCAATTTTCGACCCCCAACGCCAGCGGCAGCACCTCTCAAGCGGCGGGCATTATCGAGGCCATCGAGGCGGGGGCTCAGGTCTTGCTGATTGACGAAGATACGGCGGCGACCAATTTTATGATTCGCGATCGCAACATGCAGGCCCTGATTGCCAAAGATAAAGAACCCATTACCCCCTTTGTAGACAAAGTCAGGCAGCTTTACGATGACCACGGCATTTCAACCATATTAGTGATGGGCGGCAGCGGTGACTATTTCAGGGTGGCCGATACGGTGATTGCCCTCGACAGCTATCAGCCCCAAGTGGTGACTGAGCAAGCCAGAATCATCGCCCAGGCCAATGCCGCCCGTCAGGCCGAAGGTGGTGAGCAATTTGGTACATTGACCCCACGCTACATTGACCTGTCGGGCTTGCAGCAGCACCCCCGGGGCAACAAGGTAAAAGTCCGCGATGTCGATGCGGTGGTGATTGGCCAGGAATCAATCGATCTGCGGGCAGTTGAGCAGCTGATTGAGCCCAACCAGGTGCGGGCCATTGCCCAGGCAATCAATGAGTTGCAGCGTCGAGGGGTCGCCAACCAGTGTCCGCTACCTGAACTGCTCGATCGGCTAATGGCGCAGATTTCTGAGCAGGGGATGGACAGCATTAGCCCTTTCCCAATGTCAGATCTAGCCATGTTTCGCCGGTTTGAACTAGCCGCTGCCATCAACCGCCTGCGCCAGCTACGAATCCAGCCATAACTTCAAAGAGTCCTCTTCCCCTTTCGCCTTTCGCTGGCGTTACCTGTAACGCCCCTACCCTTCGCCTTTCGCCTTTCCCCTTTCGCCTTTCCCCTTTCGCCTTTCCCCCCAACCCAGTCACCCCCTTGACTCTCTAGCCAGCTGGAGCTTTTACGCTGAAAGGGTCGGTTACAGGGTGCTATATGGAAACCGTACATTTACAGCTAGAGGGCATGAGCTGTGCAGGCTGTGCCAATGCCATTGAGCGGGCCCTTCAGAATACAGAGGGGGTGGCTGAAGGCAGCGTCAATTTTGCAATGGAGCAGGCGACGGTGCGCTACGACCCAGCTACGCTTGGGGTTGCTGACCTCCAAGCCGCTGTGACCGCTGCTGGGTATCAAGCTAAGCCAACACAATCGGCCCGGCAGGCAGAGACAGAGACCGCAGCTCAGGCAGCTCAGCAGCAGCTTTTCCAAAAAGTCTTGGTAGGCAGTATCATCAGCGCCGTTTTAGTGGTGGGCTCTTTACCCATGATGTTGGGTATCTCGATTCCAGGGTTTCCCATGTGGCTCCACAATCCTTGGCTACAGTGGATACTGACCACGCCAGTCATGGTGTGGTGCGGCCAGAGCTTCTTTGTGGGTGCCTGGAAAGGGCTGCGCTACGGCGCTAATATGAACACGCTGGTGGCCTTAGGCACCGGAGCTGCCTTCCTCTACTCGATTGTGGCGACCCTGTTTCCCCAGTGGTTTACGACCCAAGGGCTGCGGCCCGATGTCTATTACGAGCCGGCGGCGGTGATTATCACACTGATTTTGCTAGGGCGCTGGCTCGAGGCTCGGGCTCGGCGGCAAACCTCTGAAGCAATTCGTAAACTCATGGGGCTCCAGGCCAAAACGGCGCGAGTGATACGTCAGGGGCAGCCTGTTGATATTCCGATCCAGGCCGTGCAGGTGGGAGATCGGGTGCTGGTGAGACCGGGAGAGAAAGTGCCTGTCGATGGGGTCATCCTCGAAGGGAGTTCTGCCATTGATGAATCTATGGTGACTGGGGAGTCGATCCCCGCTGAGAAACGTGTGGATGATGAGGTGATTGGTGCGACCCTCAACAAAACCGGCAGCTTTACGTTTCGAGCATCACGGGTGGGGCAAGCAACGGTGCTGGCTCAAATTGTGCAGCTGGTGCAGGCAGCTCAGCGCTCTAAGGCCCCGATTCAAAAGCTGGCAGATCGGGTAATTGCCTGGTTTGTGCCTGGGGTGCTTGCGATCGCGCTCCTAAGCTTTATCCTCTGGTATGTCTTTACCCAAAACCTCACCCTCTCGCTGGTCGCCACCGTCAGCGTTCTGATTATCGCTTGTCCCTGTGCTTTGGGTCTGGCGACGCCGACCTCGATCATGGTGGGGACGGGTAAGGGGGCTGAGTACGGCATCTTAATCAAAGGTGCCGAGAGTTTAGAACTGGCTCATCGCCTCCAAACCATTATTCTCGACAAAACCGGGACCCTAACCCAGGGGCAGCCCACCGTCACCGACTACATCACGGTGAATGGTACCGCCAACCAAAACGAGATTAAACTTTTGCGTCTGGTGGCTGCGGTCGAACGCTACTCTGAGCATCCGCTGGCTGAGGCGATGGTGCAGTATGCTCAGCGTCAGGGGGTTGACTTGGCAAAATTGCCCAGTGCCAAAAAGTTTCAGGCTATTGCCGGGAGTGGCGTGCAGGCTCAAGTTTTTGATCGTTTAGTGCAAATTGGCACCCAGCGCTGGCTGGCTGATCTGGGCATTGATACAGCGGTACTTGAAACTCGTTGTCAGGTCTGGGGGGCAGATGCCAAAACCACTGCCTGGCTGGCTATCGACGGCCAGGTCGAAGGAGTGTTCGGGATTGCTGATACGCTCAAATCAACCTCTGCGCAAGTGGTCAAGACACTTCAAGAGATGGGGCTAGAAGTGGTTATGCTGACCGGTGACAATCCTCAAACCGCTGATGCCATTGCTCAGCAGGTGGGTATTCGACGTGTGATTGCCCAGGTGCGACCTGACCAAAAAGCGGCCCAGGTCAAGGCGTTACAGGCCGAGGGCAAAGTTGTTGCGATGGTGGGCGACGGCATTAACGATGCCCCGGCTCTAGCCCAGGCCGATGTGGGCATTGCGATTGGCACAGGCACAGATGTTGCGATCGCAGCCAGCGATATTACGCTAATCTCTGGCGACCTCCAGGGCATTGTTACGGCTATCCAGCTCAGCCGCGCTACTTTACGCAACATTCGCCAAAATCTCTTCTTTGCCTTTATCTACAACGTGGCCAGTATCCCGATCGCAGCCGGGGTGCTCTATCCCCTGAGCGGGTGGTTGCTAAACCCGATTGTTGCAGGGGCAGCCATGGCCTTCAGCTCGGTCTCGGTGGTTAGCAATGCCCTAAGGCTGAGACAGTTTCGCCCTGGAGCTTAACCCTTGGTGAGGGATAGGCGGCGGCGACATTGGCACGGGTCAAATGGTGCAGTTTCGTAATCAGTTCCTCACCTGCGTCGCCAAAGGCAACATTACATCCGTAGAGCAGCAGCGATGGCTCAGCCACCCTGGTTTGCCCAAACCAGGTTTGAATCTGAGCATGATACTGCTGTAGCGTATCCAGGCTCAATTCGCTGTTGCCTAAAAAAAGACAGCCAGGTACACCGTAGGCAATCATGACTTCCGAACAAGGCTTTTCTCTATGTGAAATCTATGAATATTCGATATCGGATATTCATAGACAAGATCTCGGATACATATGGGTGAATCTGCTAGCCCAGATGCCCTTCAGGCTAGATATAAAATCTTGTTGATCTTAGGCGTTTTCTAAAGAAAGCTTCGAGTTGTTGGTCGGTGTGTTTTTAGGGGCACTTTCAGAAAACGTAATGGCTTTAAACAGCCGCGCCAGACCCCTGTCTAGCAGAATGTGGCCTTAAAATGCGGCCTTAAAACATTTTTCCTTTCGAAAATATCTTTCAAAATTTGTTGTTTCGAGAATGCGATCTATGCTTCCAGAGAAGATGATTTCTAACCCAGAGAGGGCAGCTTCGATTCGGTGGGCTTGGCTGATGATCAGCTGCATCAGCTTGTTAACCGGTGCAGTTTATCTAGAGCAGGTTAGTCTACAAGAGGCCCCACCATTTTCCCAGGCTCAGCAGCCTTAGGGATTGCCCAAAGCGATTACCCAAAGCGATTGCCTAAAGTTATTTCAGCTTTTTTATAGCTGTGATTTTGCTTCCCTAGATCTTCTCGTTTTTTCGCTAAAGTCATCTGTATTTAACGGGTAAACCACATCCAGTTTGAAAACTTGAGTTTTTCCCGTAGAGCAAACTACGGGTCTGGATGTGGCCGCGGTTTAGATACGGAATCTATCGGTGAGTATACTTTCCCAGGTGACTATACAATGACGAGGCAGTAGGCAGTACGATAGGCATGGCGCAAGCACCCAATCGGCCCAATCGGCCCGCTTTTGATCCAGAATTAGGCCCCGCGTCTGCTGAGCGAGAGCTACGCCGCAGCCGTGAACGTTATCGCAGCTTAGTGTCTAATATCCCTGGGGCAGTTTATCGCTGTGCCTGTGATGATAGCTGGACCATGGAGTTTGTCAGCGCTGCCATCGAAGGGCTATCTGGCTATCCCGCTGAGGACTTTATCAACAATCAGAGGCGCACTTGGCCGCAGCAGATTTATCCAGATGATTTATCCCAAATTCGTCAGGTGCCGCTGGCCGCGATCGCAAACCGTGAGCCCTTTGATGTCGAATACCGAATTGTTCATGCTGACGGTAGCCTGCGCTGGTGTCAGGATAGAGGTCAGGGCTGTTTTGACGAGCATGACAACCTGCTGTGGATCGACGGTATCATCTTTGACATTACTGCCCTTAAGCGCGCAGAAGACGATCTCAAGCAGCAGCAGGCCATTTTGCGTCGGGTGATCGATACGGTGCCCAACATGATTTTTGTCAAAGACGCAGCCGGGCACTACCAGTTGGCCAACAAAGCCGCTGCCGAATTTTATAATCTCAGTGTCGAAGCGTTGGTGAATAAATCCGACGCGGACTTTCATCCTGATACACAGGCGGTGAGGCGATTCCATGACGAGAACCGCCATGTTATCGAAACCGGTGAAGACCTGTTTGTTCCTGAAGAAAAAATAACTACCCCAAACGCGGCTCAAGAATGGTTGCAGTGGCAAAAGCGGCGGATCCGACTGCCGGGGCAAACTCGGGACAGTGTCCTCGGGGTCGGGGTCAACATTACCCAGCGCAAGCGTACTGAAGCCGCCTTACGCACTAGCGAAGCTAGGCTGCAATTGGTCACTGATTCGCTGCCCGCTTGCATTTCATATATCGATATTCATCAGCGATATCGCTTTGTCAACCATACCTATGAACAATGGTTTGGCCTGACCCGCCGTCAAATATTAGGGATGTCGGTTCACGCTCTGATTGGGGAAGCTGCCTATGGGCGGATTAGGCCATACCTCAACCGGGTCTTTGCTGGGGAAACCGTCTCCTATCAGCTCGAAATCCCCTACCAGCACGGGGGGATTCGCTATACCTCGTCTACCCTAGTTCCCGACTGTGATGAGCAAGGCACGGTTCAGGGCTGCTATGCCTTGGTGACCGACGTGAGCGATCGCAAGCGGCTTGAAGAAGACCTGCGCCAGTCTCAGCAATTTCTCGACAGCATTGTTGAGAATGCGCCCTTTTGTGTCTTTACCAAGGATATCAAAAATGACTTTCGCTATACCCTGATCAACAAAAACTGCGAAGCGATTTTGGGGTTTTCTCGAGAGCAGGCCATTGGCAAAAACGACTACGAGCTGCTGCCCAAGCAACAGGCTGATTGGCACAATGCTGAAGACCGATCGGTACTCGCTTCCGCAAAAATGTTGGACATGCCGGAAGTTTATTTAAAACGCCCCGATGGTAGCAGTATCTGGTCGCGCGCCTTTAAGCTACCCCTGATGGGCTCAGATGGTACCCCCAGCCAAATTTTGGGCATCGCCGAAGACATTACCGAACGAAAGCGGCGA
>JBCBZL010000026.1:0-26751 GCA_039815385.1 Cyanobacteria bacterium P01_A01_bin.114 | reverse complement strand
GTGGGCTGAATAAAGGTGCGCCCCACGTAGCGATTTTTGATCAACCCCTCGGCATAGGGAATGCCTGAAGCCTGCGAGTACCCGATCGCCGCCGGAATACCGGAGTCGGGGACTGCCATGACTAAGTCCACCTCGGCGGGAGCCTCTTGAGCCAGTCGCCGCCCCAGCCGCTGACGGTAGCTGTAGAGACTTTCCTGATGGAAAACACTGTCAGGTCTGGCAAAGTAAATCATTTCAAACACACACAGCCGCCGCTGAGGCTCAGCCCATTGAATTGACTGAATACCTGAGTTGCTCACCCACAGCAGCTCACCAGGTTGTACATCTCTCAGATAGTGGGCATTGATGATGTCGAGGCCGCAGGTTTCAGACGCTAGCGCATACTGTCCGGGGCCGTCTTGGGGGTTTTCGTGGCCAACATAGCCCAGCACCAGCGGACGAATGCCTCGGGGGTCGCGGGTTGCCAAAACACCTTCGGGAGTTGCAATGGTCAGGCTAAAGGCTCCTTCGCAGCGCTTAAACGCTTTGACAGCGGCCTCTATCCAATCGAGGCCGTCGTTGACCGCTTCAGCCATGGCAAAGGCAATCAGCTCAGTATCTGTGGTGGTGACTAGATCGTGGTCACGCTGCAACAGCTCTTCGCGCAGATTAGCTGCGTTGACCAGGTTACCGTTGTGGGCCAGCGCCAAGGTTCCCAGGCGGGTTTCTAAGATGGCTGGCTGGGCGTTGACCATTCGGCTCGACCCGGTGGTTGAGTAGCGGGTATGACCAATGGCCCACTGCCCCGACAGCTGCCTGAGAATTTCGTCGTCAAATACCTGGGAAACCAGACCCATGCCTTTATAGGAATGCACCTTGCCCTGGTCAAAGACAGCCATACCGGCGGATTCTTGGCCCCGGTGTTGTAGGGCGTACAGCCCAAAGTAGGTGAGGGCAGCAACGTCTTCTTGGGGGGCAAAAACCCCGAAAACCCCGCAGGCTTCTTCGGGTTTATCGGGGCGATCTTCGTGGGGCTGATTTAACCGATTGGTAACAGGCCAAGGAACGGGCTGAGACATGGTGCTGGCTTGAGGCTCCAAATGACGGCAAAAATAAGACTCAGTAGCCCACGAGGCAGGCTACTAATCGGGCGTGTTTTTAATCGGCTTATATCTAGAAACTGATAGGGGGGAGGCAAAGGTCGGTAAGACGAGGTCAGTAATTTTAATCCTTTCTTAATCCCTTCTCGATCCTAGCACTCAGATGCCGTAATCAGGATGGCCTAGTTGAAGTGGTTTCATCAAATCAAGCAGGCTAAAGTGTTAACCTTGGCCACATCCAGGCCTGTTGCTTGCCCTACGGGAAAAACTCAAGGTTTCAAGCTGGCTGTGGTATGCCTGGTTGAAATCTCCTAAGTTGAAATCTCCTAATAAGTTAGCAAGGGATGCTTAGATTAACAGGGGATTAAGCTGCCAGGGCGCGCTCAATCGCATAGCGCCAGGTATCGGTCAGGGTGTCTAAGGCCAGGCTGAGCACCTGCTGTTGATCGGAGGTATTTACAGTGAGGGCGTCGTGGGCTTTGCCGACATCGCCTAGCGGTTGCCAAGCCTGGGGTAAATGCGTCGCCAGGTACTGCTCCCAAGCAGTCGCCTGAGCCGCCGCCACAGAGACCACAATCCGGGCACCACCTTCTCCAAACAGCAGGGTGTCCCATCGGAGGGAGACGGCTTGGCTGACGGGCAGCGTCAAGGTCGCACCTTTATGGCCGCTGATGCAGGCTTCGGCCAGCGCGATCGCAACTCCCCCTTCGCTACAGTCATGGGCCGAGCGCACCCATCCTTGCCGAATACCGTCGCGGCAAGCCGCCTGAACGCGCGCCTCCAGATCTAGATTGATCTTAGGGGGCTGGCCCGCCACCGCCCCCTGAATCGTCGCCAAATATTCTGACCCACCCAGGGTCACGCTGCCTTCGCCGGTTTCCCCCAGGGGCACCCCCAGTAGGTAAATGCGATCGCCCTCGGTTTGCCACCCCTGACCGCAAATCTTCTCAAGCTCCGGAATCACCCCCACCATGCCCACCACCGGGGTAGGCCAAATGGGCTGCGGATGCCCCTCGCGATCTAGGGTCTCATTGTAGAGTGACACATTGCCACCGGTCACCGGGGTCGAAAACGCTCGACAGCCGTCGGCCAGCCCTCGACAGGCCTCAGCCAGCTGCCAGTAGCCCACTGGCTTCTCAGGGCTGCCAAAATTTAGATTGTCGGTGACGGCCAGGGGCTCAGCGCCGACACAGCTTAGATTGCGCGCTGCTTCGGCCACGGCGGCCAGCCCCCCCTGGTAGGGGTTGAGATAGACGTAGCGAGGATTGCAGTCGGTCGTGGCTGCTAGGCCCGTATTGGCGGCGATATTCGCGGCGGTGCCCAAGTCAGGTGAGTCGCTGGGCTCTAAGGGCCGCAGCCGAATTACCGCCGCATCAGCCCCCCCTGGCACCAGCACCGTATTGTTTTGGACTTGGTGGTCATACTGGCGATATACCCACTGCTTGGAGGCGATGGTGGGCGTCTCCAGCAGCTGGAGCGCCACCTGATTCCAATCCCGGTCGGCTAGCCCTGAGACTGAGCACGCGGGCAGCTGACTCTCTTGCCAGGCCCAGGCTTGCTGCGCATAGTCAGGCGGCTCAGCCAGAACCTCGCGCTCATAGATGGGGGTGTTGTCTGACAGCGCCGTCGCCGGAATCTCAGCCGCAGTCTCCCCTTGAAACAAAATCCGCACAGTGGGTTCTGCAATCACCTGCCCGGCAACCACGGCGTGCAGGCCCCAGCGCTCAAAAACCGCTATCAATTCTTGCTCGCGCCCGGCCTGTCCGACAAAGAGCATCCGCTCCTGGGATTCTGAGAGTAGATACTCGTAGGGCACCATGCCGGTTTCTCTCACCGGAATTTTGTCGAGGTCAAGCTCAATGCCGACCCCGCCCTTGGCCGCCATCTCGGCGGTAGAGCAGGTAATACCCGCCGCCCCCATGTCTTGGGCCGCGACCACCGCCCCGGTTTTAAACGCTTCGAGGCACGCTTCTACCAGAGATTTTTCTAAAAACGGATCGCCCACCTGCACCGCTGGCCGATCGGCCTCTGACTGGTCGCTGAGCTCGGCACTGGCAAAGCTGGCTCCCCCCATGCCGTCACGTCCGGTCGTCGAGCCCACATAGAGCACTGGGTTGCCCACCCCTGCGGCCCCCGACTTAACGATTTCGGGGGTTTCCATCACGCCAATTGCCATTGCGTTGACCAGGGGGTTGCCGCTGTAGGCCCGATCAAAATAAATTTCGCCGCCCACGGTGGGCACCCCAAAGCAGTTGCCGTAGTGGGCAATGCCTGATACCACTCCGGTAAACAGCCGACGGGTTTTAGGGTCGTCTAAGCTGCCGAAGCGCAGCGCATTTAGCACGGCCACGGGTCGTGCCCCCATCGTAAAAATATCTCGCAGAATACCGCCTACTCCGGTTGCAGCCCCTTGAAACGGCTCGACCGCCGAGGGGTGGTTGTGCGACTCAATCTTAAAGGCGACTCGGATGCCATTACCCGCATCCACCACACCTGCATTCTCCCCCGGACCGACCAAAATTCGTGCGCCCTCGGTGGGAAACTGCTTGAGCAGCGGGCGTGAATTTTTATAGCAGCAGTGCTCAGACCACATTACCCCGAACATGCCGAGTTCGGCCCGGTTGGGAGGACGGCCTAGCCGCCGCACAATTTCTTCGTATTCACCTGGTTTGAGCCCTTCTGAGTCAATGTCTGCTTGCGAAAATGGAGCTGAAGAGGGGGACGCAACCATAGGGCCAGTGGAGGTATGTGAACAGCCATAATTCTACCGCTGAAGGGGAGAAGTCGTAGTGGCTAGCAGGTGGTGAGTCGTGGGTAATTTTCCCGTAGTTACGCCAATCAGCGGTGGTGCTGAGCCTATTCGGTGTGGTTTAAATAAAAAAAACCGACAGGACTCCCGCGAGATCTGTCGGTTGGTTGTGTGTTCCCTGTAGATGACTCGGCTAGAGTTGAGTCCTTTTCAGTATGCGAAATTGGTCAAGCTTTACCTACGATCGAAATCATATAAACCTATGATCTCGATCACATCTAATTGGGATCGCTTCCGGTAGCGCAGCTTTTGCAGGCTTCTAAGGAGCGGCTTTTGAGCGATGGCGGCTTTTGACATGAACGGATTTCATAGAGCGATGGCAGGCGGCTCGACGAGCAGGGTGAGGCTCCGGTAGCAGAGTGAAGTCAGGTTTGTGAGGATTGTCCTGATTAGCCTTGGATTGGCCTGATAGGCCCTGATTTGAGGCAAAATCATTTGAGACAGAATCAGCGCATGGTGCCCATGGTATTTTTCCAACTCAGTTCTTTGCAGAGTACTTCCAGGGCCCGCTGATCGGGGCCGGCAAAGAGCCCATCTGCAATCAGCTCGCTCAGCACCTGCTGGGTGAGCTGGGCTGAAAAAGGCCCGCCGCAGCGCATCAGATGGCTGTAATAGCAGAACTGAGGCTTCTCAGATATGCCCAGGTGAAACCGATGGATTTCTGCTGATGACATTTGATAAACCGGCGTGTTGACAGGCACAACCACCCTGGGAATGCCCTGCTGACCGTGCTTATGCTGACCGTTGACAATCAGGCTACCCACCAGCACCACGTTCAATAACGTTTGCACGTCTTGAATGCGATCGGGGGTAAAAACAGGGTCGGGTTCGCTGGTGAGTCGGGGGCCGTTATTCAAAAAGTTGGGGTTAAAGAGCTGGGAGTCGTAGATTAGCCCAACCGCCCAGTGACGCTGCTGGGTCTCTAGGCTGACAAATTGGCCAAACCCGTAATCTTCAGTGCCGGGTGGGTGTTGTACGTCGGTGCCTGTGTTGAGCTGGACGACATAGTCACAGTGGGAGTTTGATTTGACCACTTTGCCGAGCAAACAGCGGTCGCGCTGAGGGGAAGCCATACCAGAAATACGAGCCAAAGAAATACGAGCTAAAGAAATAGAAGCTAGCTAAGAAGCCAACTAAAAAGAGGAGTACAAACAAATGTACTCCTCTATGAAATCATTATAGACACCCGTAGCGCCTCATAGGGCGTTTCGCACTGGGTAGGACGACGGAACGCTTAGGCCATGGCCTGAATGATGTAGTCAAAGTATGGGGCAGCCTCGGCGGCTTCTTCGTCTGAGAGAAGGCCCAAGGAAGCCTCTTTAAGACAGCGAATTGCTTCTAACATGCCGGGCACGGGCACATCAAGGGCGTTGTACATTTCTCGCACCCCGACTAAACCAATACTCTCGATGGGATCTTTGTCGCCTGCAATGATGCCGTAGGTAATTAAGCGCAGATACCAGCCATAGTCGCGCAGACATAGAGCCCGCTCTTTTGAACCATTGGCATTGCCACCCGGCGCAATGAAGTCAGGGCGACGACGCCACAGCTCACGACTGGCTTGTTCGACGATTTTCTTTTCGTTCTCGGCCAGGGTTTGGGCAATTTGCATGCGCCCCAAACCTGTTTTCAAGAAGTCTTCGATATTTCTGAGCTCTCCGCTGGTAGGATAGCGCAGCTCATCATCGGCATTAAGGATTACTTGGCTAACGACGGACATAGCTTTATAAATGCGGTGACTTTTATGCTTTAGGTAACAGTTTAACGAGTTTAGGGACTATGAGAAAGGCGTAAACCCTTATTCATGTCTTGACAGCTTCTTCCTCAAAAAGAATAGCTGCCTACCGTCGCTATTCTGAGAATTATTTTAAGAGAGTTTACAAATGGATAAAAAAAGGAAGGGCGAAAGGCGAAAGGCGAAAGGCGAAAGGTGTATAGCCCAAGGGGCATTCAAGAAAAGCGTCAGCCATGCCTCTTGGGCTATAGGGCGAAGGGATTGTAGCGGCGTTGCAGGCAACGCCTGTAGAGGGGGCAAGCGGTTTTGGCGGGGCTTTTGGGTTCATACTGAATGGGCAGTTATGCAGGGGCGGCTATGGGGGCCTGGCAGCAGGGGCAGATGCTTGAGTTGACCATTGACAACCTGAGTAATCGGGGGGATGGGGTGGGTCGATGGGAAGATCGGGTGGTGTTTGTGGCGGATACGGCTCCGGGTGATCGGGTGCGATCGCGACTAACTCGCCTCAAAACTACCCACGGATTTGGCAAGCTCCTCAAAGTGTTAGCCCCTTCTGCTCTGCGGGTGCGCCCTGCCTGCATCGTGGCAGACAAGTGCGGGGGCTGTCAGTGGCAGCATGTGGCTTATGGCGCGCAGTTGGCTGCCAAACGTCAGCAAATTATCGATGCCCTGCGGCGCGTAGGCGAGCTGACCGATCTCCCAGAGAGCTTGGTCGCCCCGGTCTTAGCCGATCGGCCCCTGGCCTATCGGAATAAGGTCACCTATCCCCTAGCCCGTGCCTCAGACGGGACGGTCAAGGCAGGCTACTACCGCAAAGGATCGCACCAGCTGATTAATCTCAATCAGTGCCCTGTGCAAGATGAGCGGCTCAATCCGCTGCTGGCCAACCTGAAGCGAGATATTCAGCGGCGAGGCTGGAGCATTTATCAAGAGACCCAGCACCGAGGTAAGCTGCGTCACCTATCCTTCAGGATTGGCCATCATACGGGTCAGATCTTGCTCACCCTAGTCAGTACTGAGCCCCTAGACGATCTTGAGAGCCAGGCCCAGGAATGGCTGGCGGCTTATCCAGAGATGGTCGGGGTTTGCTTGAACCTCAACCCCGCCAAAACCAATGCCATTTTTGGCCCCCAAACCCGTTGCGTGGCCGGTCAACCCTACCTCGAAGAAAGCTTTGCTGGACTGCGGTTTCAGATTCGTTCGACGACGTTTTTTCAGGTTAATACGGTGCAGGCTGAGCGACTGGTACAGCTGATGCTGACCGAGCTAAATCTACAAGGGACAGAAACCGTCGTGGATGTATATTGCGGCGTCGGCACGCTGACGCTGCCCCTGGCCCAGCGGGTCGCTCGCTGTATTGGGATTGAGTCGCAGCCTGAGGCCGTGGCCCAGGCTAAGCAAAACGCGGTTTTGAACGGGTTACAGAATACTAATTTTTATGTCGGCAAGGCCGAAACGCCCCTGGCTGAGCTCTTGGCAGGGGGCATTCGCCCAGATATTGTGATGCTAGATCCGCCTCGTAAAGGCTGCGACCCGGCTGTGCTAGAGGCGCTTTTACAGCTGAAACCGGGTCGCATTGCCTATATGAGCTGTAACCCCGCTACTCTGGCGCGAGATCTAAAGCACCTGTGCGGGGCAGGCGGGTATCGATTGACTAAAGTGCAGCCCGCAGATTTCTTTCCTCAGACGGCCCATGTAGAGTGTGTGGCCTTTTTGATAGCGTAAAATCGCGGGTGATTGGTGATTGGTGATTGGTGATTGGTTATGATTCATCCGACGGCGGTGATTGAGTCGGGCGCTCAACTGGGGGACGACGTCACCGTGGGAGCATTTGCTTATATTGATACCCAGGTTACAATTGGTCGCGGCTGCACGATCGGTCCCCGAGCCACTATTTTGTGCCATACCCAACTGGGCCAGCACTGCCAGGTTCACGCTGGGGCCGTGCTAGGCGACTTGCCCCAAGACCTGGCGTTTGAGCCCACGGAGAGCACCGTTCAGATTGGCAATAATTGTGTGCTCAGAGAGGGGGTCACAGTGCATCGGGGCACAAAGCCGGGGTCGGTGACAGTAGTCGGCAATGATTGTCTACTGATGGTAAATAGCCATGTAGCCCACAACGCCAAGCTGGGCAACGGGGTGATTTTGGCGAACGGGGCGCTCATTGCCGGGTATGCCGAGGTGGGCGATCGCGCTTTTGTGAGCGGTGGCTGCCTGGTGCATCAGTTTACTCGGGTGGGTCGATTGGTGATGATGTCGGGTGGGTCGGCTATCCAGAAAGACGTCCCTCCGTTTTGTATGACCCGCAGCGTCAGCGCCAACACCATCATGGGGCTCAACACGGTAGGGCTGCGGCGGGCCGGGGTGAGTGCCCCAGATCGTAAAGAACTCAAGCAGGCATTTCAGACGTTGTTTCAGTCAGATTTGAGCTTGCCCACTGCGGTTGAGAAGCTCCAAAGCCAGTTTGATTCGCCCCTGGTGCAAGAGCTAGCTGCCTTCATCCAACAGTCGGAACGCGGCATTTGCAAATTTTTGCGTCGTCCTTGATGCCGTAATGAGCTTAAATTTTGGGGTTAGGCGAGGTGAGTGAGTGAGTGGTGAGTAGGTGATGAAGTCTTCACTATTCACCAGCGCAGCGCACTCACCAGCGCAGCGCACTCACCCACCACCCAACCCGAAAATTTAACTCCTACTTTAGCTCAGTTCGCTTTTGGAGGGTGCGGACGGTTTGATAGAGGCCCGGCAGCTTTTTGTAGATGGCTGATGCTTTGAGCCAAAGTCGATTGGGAATAGCTGGGAAACCCGAGACAATGGTTTTGGGTGCGATATCGCCGATCACACCAGACCGGGCTGTTGCGATCGCACCGTCCCCCACGTTCACATCGTTGCTGATGCCCACCTGGCCTCCCATCATCACCCCGTTGCCAACGTGAACCCGGCCCGCTAACCCCACCTGGGCTGAGAGTGCCGTGCTCTGGCCGATCGTACAGCCATGGCCGATCTGGACCAGGTTGTCGAGTTTAGTATTACGGCCAATCCGAGTTTCCCCGATGGCGGGCCGATCAATCGACGTATTGCAGCCGATTTCCACGGCGTCTTCGAGCACCACCCGGCCCGACTGATGCATTTTGACCAGCCCCTGGGCGGAGGGCACAAAGCCAAACCCTTCGGAACCCACCACCGCCCCGGCATGGATGACGCAGTCTGCGCCAATATGGGCGCGCTCATGGATGACACAGCTGGCGTGGAGAACCGTGCGATCGCCCAGGTGGGCATCTGGGTAAATGGTCACGTTGGGGTGAATACAGACGCCATCCCCGAGAACGACATTGGCCTGAATAGCCACATGGGGGCCAATGTAAACGTCTTTACCCACCTGCACCGTGGAGTGAATCACCGCCGAGGGGTGAATTTCAGGGGCGGGCTGAAACGGCTGGTAAAACTGAGCTATGGCCTGGGCAAACACCAGCCGCGGCTGGGGCGTCGCCACCCAGGCAATCTGCCGGGCCTGGGCCTGGGCCTGAAGCGCTAAATCCATCGGCAAAATTAGGGCGCGGGCCTGGGTGGTCTCAACCTGGGCGGCGTATTTTGCCCCCTCAATGTAGCTGAGGGTGTTAGGGGGGGCAGATGCGATCGCACCCACACCGCTAATTTCAGGATCAAGGCCCGGCTGCTGATCCAGACTGCTGGTTTGGACAGCTGCGCCCAGTCGTTCTACCAACTCGCTAAATTTCATAGTACTAATGAACCCAGTGCTAATGAACCCAGTGCTAATGAACCCAGGCATGCCAGCAACAGCATAGCTTAAGCCGGTCTGCCCCAGCGGGCGAAACCAGCGCGTAAAAAAGACACGTCGGTTACCGCTTATCCGCGCGGCTTTCCGCTAAAGTGGTTGAAACCCTAAAAAAATCTTTAGTTTTTTGGGCGCTCGCTATTGCCATTTGAGGTCGCAAAATGTCGCTCGGATACCTTGCTCTTGTTCTCCATGCCCATCTACCCTTTGTGCGTCATCCGGAGAGCGATTTTGTCTTAGAAGAAGAGTGGCTGTTTGAGGCAATCACTGAGACCTATGTCCCCCTCTTAATGATGTTTGAGGGGTTTAAGCGAGACGGTATCGACTTCAAAATGACCATGAGCATGACGCCGCCTCTGGTGTCGATGCTCGGCGATCCGCTGCTGCAAGAGCGCTATGACGAACATCTGGCCCAGCTTGAAGAACTCACCGAGCAAGAAATAGAACGCAACGAGCACAACGGTCATGTGCGCTACCTGGCTGAATACTATGCCACTGAGTTCAACAAGACGCGGCAGGTGTGGGAGTACTACAAAGGCAATCTAATCTCAGCGTTCAAACAATACGTCGACAGCAACAACCTCGACATCATCACCTGCGGAGCCACCCACGGCTACCTGCCTCTGATGAAAATGTACCCTGAGGCTGTGTGGGCGCAGCTCAAGGTCGCAGTAGAAAGCCACGAAGAAAACTTTGGCCGACGACCCACGGGTATTTGGCTGCCAGAGTGCGCCTATTACGAAGGGCTAGAACGAATGCTGGCGGACGTGGGGCTGAGATATTTTCTCACCGATGGTCACGGCATTCTGTACGCCCGTCCGCGCCCGCGCTTCGGGGCCTACGCGCCGATTTACACCGAAACTGGGGTTGCGGCCTTTGGGCGCGACCATGAGTCTTCACAGCAGGTGTGGTCGTCTAAGGTCGGCTATCCGGGGGCATCTGAATATCGAGAGTTTTACCGCGACCTGGGCTGGGATGCCGAATACGATTACATCAAGCCCTACATCATGCCCAACGGCCAGCGTAAAAACGTCGGCATTAAATATCACAAAATCACCGGTAAAAACCTGGGGCTATCTGACAAAGATTGGTACGATCCCTACTGGGCAAGGGAAAAGGCAGCTGAGCATGCAGGCAACTTCATGTTCAACCGCGAACGCCAAATTGGTAATCTGCACAACATGATGCAGCGTCCGCCGATTGTCGTCTCTCCCTACGATGCTGAGCTGTTTGGCCACTGGTGGTATGAAGGCCCCTGGTTTATCGACTATCTTTTCCGCAAGACCTGGTTTGATCAAGATACCTATGAGATGACCCATCTGGCTGACTACCTGCAAGCCAACCCAACCCAGCAGGTGTGTCGTCCCTCTCAGTCAAGCTGGGGCTACAAAGGGTTCCATGAGTACTGGCTCAACGAGACCAACGCCTGGATTTATCCCCATCTGCACAAGGCCGCCGAGCGCATGATTGAGCTAGCCAAGCGTGAGCCCGTCGATGAGTTAGAATGGCGTGCCCTCAACCAGGCCGCGCGCGAGCTCCTGTTAGCGCAATCATCAGACTGGGCCTTTATTATGCGCACTGGCACCATGGTGCCCTATGCCGTGCGTCGTACCCGCTCTCACCTGATGCGGTTTAACAAACTGCGGGACGACATCTACAGCGGCAAAATCGACTCAGGCTGGCTGCAAAAGGTTGAAGCCATTGACAATATTTTCCCAAGTATCAACTACCGTGACTATCGCCCGCTATAGCCCTAGAAATTAGCTATAACGTTAGTGCAACTTGAGCAAACCTATTTATTCGGAAATGGGATCATCGCTGCTGAGGTAAACCCATAGCGTCGTTTAGAGTTAGCCCAACGTGACACAGTCTCTTTGGTATACGTTTCTCCGGCATCGGTTTTTCCGGTTTCCGTTAAAGTCAGGGTTGATTTTAAGGTCAGGGCTGGTTTTACTGGGCCTGTTGACCTTGACGGGGTGCCCAGCTATCTTCAACGGGCAATTTACGGATTTAACCCCTCGAGACTCCGCGCTAGCCGAAGATGCCAGCGGAGACGATCGATTATCAGCCGGTGTCTTAGCTTATGACGCGGGCGACCTGGCAGAGGCGGCTACCCAGGTCGAAGCCGCACTCGAGCTAGGTGTCATCGATTACGAGCTGGATCAGGCCCATACAATCTTGGGCAATATCTATACTGACCTAGAGCGCTACGAAGACGCCATTGAGCAGCACCAGCAGGCATTAGAGCGTAACGACAAAAACTATGAAGCCTGGGTCAATCTTGGGGTAACGTATCGGTTGCTCGGCAACTACGAAGAAGCTGAAAAGGCTTATCAGTCAGCTTTGGCCCTGAATGCAGATTATCCAGAACTCTATGCCAGTTTAGGCGCGCTGTCCATTGTCCAGGGCGACTCGATCCAAGCCATTAGTCATCTAGAGAAGGCTGCCAGCCTCGATGGCAACTTAGACGTGACGTTTGCTAATCTAGCCCTGGCCTACGCGATGGACAATCAGTTTGAAGAGGCCGATACGGCTCTACGTCGGGCGCTGGCCCTGGGCTACGAAAATGGTGACATCATCAGCGAGCGCATCGAAGAATTTAAGTCGATTACCCCTTGATCCGCACCAGGCGAATTTCCGTTCTCTGATTTTTAGGATCGGCTTCGGGGGTGTTGGGCAGCGGCTGCGTTGACCCTTTGCCCTCTGCTTGAAATTTATGCTTGAGGCCCTGCTGCCGCAAATGGCGCGCGACTGCCTGGGCCCGCGAATTGCTCAGTTCCTGATTGCGATCTGCGGACCCTACGCTAGAGGTATGCCCAATAATCCGCAGAGCCACAGTGTCTTCGTTAAACTCTTTAATTTGCTGAGCCAACTTGTTTAAGGTGGTTTGGCTTTCTTGGGTGAGCTGAGCGGTGCCGATTTCAAAGGTAATTTGGCCTTCAACGGTCAGGTTGCCAATATCAGCTGTTGCAGCCGCCTGGGATTCGGCCGCTACGGTTTGCCCTTCCCCCATTAGACGCTTGGCAACGTCGGGCTGGTCGGTTAGCAGCTCGGCCAGCGCCTGACTATTTCTAGCCGCGATATCGATTTGGGAGACTGACAAGAGCGGTGCCGTGTCTTTAGGCACCGCGCTAATTCGGTTGGAGAACGCTAACACAGCCGCTGTGGCTTCAATCCGATTGGCTAAGGTCCCGTCTGTCATCCATTTTTGGGCCTCAACCGCTGTAAAAAAATCAATCCCGCTAATGATTTGATCGGCATCTGTGTCTGAGAGCTCACCATCCGCTGCAATCTGGGCCTTTAACAGGCCAGCGTCTTGGACGCTGGCATCAATGCGTCGGTAGTAGGCTTCAAGAAAGGTACTCACCAAGTCAGGGGAAGACTCAATCAGCTGATCAGAAGCCACAATGACATCAATAATTGCCTCCGGAGCATCTTTGCTCGACAGCAGGATGGCATTGCCTTGATCGGTAGCCTGGGCAATGAAGGGTTCCCAAAGAATACCGACGGCGATCGCTTGCTGGGGATCCTGCATATGCTCCCAGACCTCAGAGGCATCTGCCAGCTCTTTGAGCTCAAAATCTGCTAGATCAAATGCCTCAAACTTGGTATCTAAAATTAAGGCCAGATATTCGCTGGGGGTATCGGCAGCAAAGGCAATGCTTAAAGACTGACCTGCTTGCTTAGCCTGATCAACTAAGGTTTTTAGGCTTTCGAGCGATTTTAGCTCGGGATATTGCTGGGTATTGAGAACGACGGCGTCTGCCCCCACAGTTCGATCGATCAGGCCCACAATTTTGCCTGTGGGCTGCTGCTGCAGAAACTGATCGAGCGTGGTGACGATGATGTCAGCGTCTTGATTAAGCTGCTGCGAGCGCACTGACTGATCAAACTCATCAGCATAGGTCACCTCAATGCCCGCTTCGCTGAGGTTAGCTTGAAACTCAGTATCTCTGAACGTGCTGTAACCGCTGAAGGTATCGCCCAGAATTTTGATTGAGGATTTTTCTTGGCGGTTACTGTTCGTCAGTGGTTTGTCTTTTGGGGCTGGCGCAGGTGCACTGTTTGAAAAGACTCCTAGATCAGGAATGACTTTCATGAAAACCGATGCAAATACGCTTAGCAAAATCCCCAGTACAGCAACAGAAGAAACCAGAAAGATTTTTTCCCCAGATCCCCTAAAAAAAGACATAAAACTCCCTAATGCACGATTATCACTGAAAATTAACTTTCCAGATTGGCGTTGAATCCAACATTTCATCAGACTCGCCGTTAATCTGCCTTTGTCTGTAGAGCTATGGCAGTAGAGCTACAGCAAATCTCAAAATAAATTCAGCGTACTTTTCACGAAAAATAAGCTATCCAAAATCCTGCGAAACCCGTCACCCTTATCTAAATATTCCTTCAAGATAAGTCGGAATGGATCTGGAAAGATATGAGATTTTTATGAACTTTATGTCTTGACTTCAAGTAATTTGAGCCAGCTGAAAAATGTTTTAACTTAGCAGAGTTTAAACTTGTAATCAGTTTGTTTTTAGGGGATTTTGCCAGGCTCTTTCAGGTCTAATATTGAGTCTCCAATCAGGCCTGATGCAAAAAGCCGATTTTCGACCCAACGTAGATTTCTTAACTGAGCAACCATCGGTATACGCCCAGGCAGTCTACAAAGAAAAAGACCGATCCTGAGTAGCAAATCAAGAGAAAATCTCTATCTAGAATGCTGGAGACTAACAGTTGGCTGGAGCTTAAAACAAGTAATAAAAAGCCATGGCCACTAACATGAGTATTAGAAGCTACCATAATGCCGCCTACTAATGCGCAAGCGCTACTGGAGAGCTTTAGGCAGGATTTTACCGAACCACTGATAATTCGTTTACGCTTTACGACTGTTGTTTTATATGCAGGTTGTTCAATCGGTTTATTTTGGAGAACATCCATAAAGCTATCCTTTTCTGCCTAGAAATTCGGGTTTAATTGCTCAGTACACCTCCCTGCTATTCATCCTTCCAAAAAAACCTCGATCAACCTGAAAAAATTGATGTAAACCTGGAAAAGCTGATGTAAATCTAAGATTAATAAAATTTCTAGCTTAAATTGGCACCCATAGCCGTTTTTACGTTGATATGTGAGCGACTGCGAGCCACACGGTGCCGTTACATGCAGTGCTGTCGCATGCACATAAAGCAGACCATGGGGCTAGATGCGGCCAAGGTTTAAATCCACGATAAGACGCTGGCCCCAAACCAATATCGGTTTGGGGCCAGCGTCTGTTGAAATAGAGCTTTTGAAGGATGGGCTATGGCGGCAAATTACCTTACCCCTAGAAAGTGACCTCAGCGGCCTGTACCCGTTCAACCTGCTTCTTCTTTAAGACAAGAAAGATTTGGGAAAGGGTCACAGCCCCTAGGAATGCCAGTAAGCCTTTGATCCGATTTGGGCTTTGCAGAACAATCTCGACGTCGGTCTGACCAAATCCACCGACGTTCGGATCGTTGGTCAGCGGAGTGCCCGCAGTAATGGTATCGCCTTCGGCAACAATAACGTCTGGTCCAACTGGAATTTCGTCGGTGACGCTGCTGCCGTCGTCAGTCTTGATCGTCACCTGATAGCCCGTGTCAGACTTATCGATAGCTGTGATTGTACCCGCCTTAGAGGCGTTGTAGACGGCGTTATTTGAGGGTTGACCGGTGGGATAAACCTGACCTCGGCCCCGGTTGCCGCCCACATAAATCAAAGATTTGCCAAAGCTAACGCTCTTGTCCTGAGTCGGGTCTGGCGCGAGGATGGGAAACACAATTTCCTGGTATTGCTCACCTGGCAAAGGCCCAACCAGTAAAATATTGTCTTGCTCTTCACTGTAAGTCTGAAAATAAGTGCTCCCAACCTCTTCCTTGAGTTCCTCAGAAATGCGATCCGGTGGAGCCAATTTGAAACCCTCAGGCAAAATCACAACCGCTCCCACATTCAGGCCAGCTTTGCTCCCATCGACAATCACCTGCTGGGTATCCAGATCGTAGGGAATTTTGACCACTGCCTTGAAAACGGAGTCGGGCAGCACCGACTGGGGCACCTCTAACTCAGTCGGCTTTTTGCCCAGGTGGCAGTTGGCACATACAATCCGCCCCGTGGCCTCGCGCGGCGTTTCGTAGTTTTCTTGGGCCCAGAAGGGATAAGCTGCGGCAGACTGGGGAAAAACCCAGTCGCTAGCAATCAGTAGAACTAAGGTTGCGATCGCGACAACCGCTCCCTGCGTCATCGCCCTAAACAGCTTGCGGAGAGGGGTTAAGCTCAAAAAATTCGGTTTCATCCGTGGCACGTCAGCAATTTAATAAAGACAGCATTGAGTCAAAGCGAGATCAGGCAAAGCGAGCTGAATCGAAGCAAGCTAAATCAAAGCCAGAAGGTTAGTAGCTAGCTCCACCAGGGAGCCTCACCCGTCCGAAAATCAGTCTCAGTCCACTCGGAGAGGATCACCTTTCCATCGTCTGCTTCTTGAACATGGGCCAGGGCCAAAGACAGCGGCGCAGGCCCTCTCACCACTTTCCCGGTGGCGTCGTACTGAGAACCATGGCACGGGCAGATGAACTTATTCTCACCGCCGTTCCAAGGCACGACGCACCCTAAGTGGGTACACACCGAGTTGATACCGTAGTCGCCCAGGCTAGCATTCTCGGTCACAACCAAGTAGGTCGGATCGCCTTTGAGCCCCTGTACTAAGGACCGGTCACCCGCCCCGTGGGAGGCCAGATATTCACTGACTGTGACGTCGTTGCCGAGCTCATCTTTTGCGGTGATACCGCCCCCAGCACCGCCACTCGACGGCGGCAAAAAGTATTTGACGATCGGATACAGCGCCCCCAGTGCGGTGCCGGTGATCGTTCCGAACGTCAGCAGGTTCATAAATTGGCGACGCCCTAAATCAGGGACATCTGGATTTCCGGAAGCTTGAGCCATAATTTCAGAGAATATATGCGTTAACGAAAATAGATAGGGCGTCCTTTGACCAGTCACCTCGTGACCTGTCGGCCGGGCACGCCTGTGACTTGAATAGCCTCCTAAGGAAGCTCTGTCACAGAAATTTGCAGCTTTATGATAGGTATTATTACATTTTGAGGGCGTAGATAAGCCTTCGTCACAGCTTCAAAGGGGTTGATTCTACGGTATCTAATCGACTGAGTGACCCGGCTATTGATTAGGTCTAGCTTGTAAAACCCCTACCCAAAAGGGTTTTACAACTTTCCGCAAAATTGAAAGCAGCTGGTGCAGTACTTCTCGGCAGCATAAGCCGCCCCCGATTTTGACGATAACCGTCGTGGCGAAATGTAAACAAATGTAAACAGTCAGATGTTCAACGCCAAGATCTCAGCTTTGCATCCTCATTTCCCGGCTCTCATCTTTCTGATGTTTTAGGAGACAGTACTCAAGCGCTAGCGCTATTTATCCTATGCGAGTGCCACTATCTACTGATCCTGTCTATTTATACTGATCCTGTCTATTTATATAGTCAGGAGAGGGGTTTATGTGACGAGGGGTTTATATGATAGGGGGTGCTTGTCCTAGAGCACCCCTAAGTGATTTTTGAACAGGTGATTTTTGAATAGGTGATTTTTGAAAACTCAAGCAGATTTGAGGTGATATTTGCATGACAGGTCAAGAACTACAGGCAATCCTGATTGAGAAATGGGGATATTCCTACGACGTACAGCTGCGAAAGCAGCCTAATAAGTTGTTTTTCCAGGTCATGTGGCGATATCTAGAGCAGGCTTCCTTTCCAATGAGCGAAACTGAGTACCTCGATCACCTGGGGGAAGTGGTCTCCTACCTGGAGGCTTGGGGCAGTGCAGAGCAGGTCAAAACTGCGATCGCAACCACTAAGGAGCGACCCCGCCTCGGCAAAGCGGTCAGTATTCCCTTAGATCTAGGGGCGCGTGCCTCAGAATGGCTGCTAGACCTGTAAGCAACCGGCTTTAGTTAGCTGCTGGCTCTCTGCTTCTACAAAACGCCGCCCTGAACGTTGCGCTATCTTTCGAATTTGACAGCTTTTCATAACATTAGTTGAATTAACCTTTCGTCTTTTGGATAAAGGGTTCTGAGTTTAATAAAGTCGTATCTGATTTGATTGGAGATAATTTAAGCAGGAATGCTTAGCATAGATCTTTTGACTCGGTGCTAGCATTTCCATAAATTGCCCCAGGTTTGCCCACAGATTTTGTTGAGTGCGCTTTGAGGACTTGCCGTGATCCGCTCTGCTCCGCTTCCTGTACAGCCGTCTTTACCCCGATTTGAAGATAATAACCGCCTGAAGTTATTTGCCGGTTCTTCCAACTTGCCTCTATCTAGAGAGGTTGCACACTACCTCGGGATTGATCTAGGTCCCATGGTTCGCAAACGCTTTGCCGATGGTGAGCTTTACATCCAGATCCAAGAATCCATTCGAGGTTGTGACGTTTACCTTGTTCAGCCCACCTGCCAGCCCGTCAACGATCATTTGATGGAGCTGCTGATTATGGTCGATGCCTGTCGACGAGCCTCAGCCCGTCAGATTACAGCCGTGCTGCCCTATTATGGCTACGCCCGTGCCGATCGTAAAACCGCCGGTCGCGAATCGATTACCGCCAAGCTGGTCGCAAATTTGCTGGCTAAATCGGGCGTCAACCGCGTTCTAGCGATGGATCTTCATTCTGCCCAAATTCAAGGCTATTTTGATATTCCCTGCGATCATGTCTATGGCTCGCCCGTCCTGATTGACTATATTGCCAGCAAAAAAATCAGCGATCTGGTGGTGGTTTCCCCCGATGTCGGCGGCGTTGCTCGGGCCAGAGCGTTTGCAAAGAAATTAGACGATGCCCCCCTGGCCATTATCGACAAACGACGACAGGCTCATAATGTCGCCGAGGTGATGAATCTGATCGGGGATATTGAAGGTAAAACAGCGGTGCTCGTGGACGACATGATCGACACGGCTGGCACGATTTGCGAAGGGGCTCGTCTGCTCAGGGCTGAGGGGGCTCGGGAGGTCTATGCCTGTGCGACCCACGCCGTCTTTTCGCCACCGGCCATTGAACGGCTTTCAAGTGGTCTCTTTGAAGAAGTGATCGTGACCAACACCATCCCGATGATAGAAGACAATCGCTTTGCTCAACTGACCACACTCTCCGTCGCCAATCTGCTGGGTGAAACTATCTGGCGTATTCACGAAGAAAGCTCTGTCAGCAGTATGTTTCGTTAATATGTCGGGTATCGGGTTCGGATTTTGGGCAGCTGCAAGCGAGCGTCACTGGTTATTAGTGACTTGTCATTTGATTAACTCATGACCAATTACCAATCACCAATCACCTATGACCAATCACCTGACGCCTGACCAAAGCGCTTTAGCTTAAGTGGATACCCTAAGACCCTAAAAAAACTGATGGCAGTTAAGCGGAACCAGGTTGAGTTTGCCCGCTTGTACCTGGTCAATCGGGATCCAGATGGCCTCGTGTTGATCTTCGCCTTCAATCAGGGTGAACGTTTTCTCAAGTTGATGAAAGCGCATATCTACAAAATCGCAGCGGAATAGCTGAATCAACTCGTGTCCGGCTTTGCCGTGACAGGTAAAAATATTCTCGAGGCAGCCTAGATACTGAATATTAGTCAGATCTGCTTGGATTTCTTCTTGAAATTCTCGCTTTAGAGCATCCAAGCTCGTTTCACCAAAGTCAATGCCGCCGCCCAAAAAGCGATAAAAATCAGACCCACTAGCGCTATCTTGGCCTTTGCTAACAAATAAGTGACGGTTGTATTCAATCAGCCCCAGGGCAATGGGGCGGATACGCGCTTTAGCCATGTTTTTTACCTAAAGTCTTGCCTAGCTTCTTGCTCAACCCCTCAATACATGGCATCAACAAAATCAGAGTGGCTCTCTTGAGGGATAGGCCATTCTTCATTGTCGCCCCCAATCAACACCCGTGTGATCACCACATAGTCTTTGCTGAGCTGCTCAAGGGTATTGATCAAGACATCAAGAGCTAGGGCGTCGGTGGTGCCGAGATCAAACCAGCAGCGAGCCCAGACCCCCTGAAACTGAACCTCTGACATATTGTGCATGACCGCCATCATGGTCGTGTCAGCTTCCTTGAGATCGTAGTCTAAGTAAGAGATATCAAGGCCCGTTTCTTGCACCTGCAAATTTTCGGCATTAAATCCGCCCAGCTTGCCCAAAAAGAACCACGAATTAAAAACCTCTTCAATATATTGCTGCTCTTGGGAAGACGGCACGGTTTCAAACTCTAACCAAATCCACAGGTTAAAGAAATCGCACTCTCGAAACTGGATTTCCATGATGGGCTCTATCCAAGATTAATCTCGATACTTAGCATAGCGGGGAGGGGGAGCAGTGGATAGGGGGACATGCGTGGAATCAACGCCTGTACAAATTAGACATGGGTAATAGAATTGAAACAATCCATACCGCTGACCCCTGAATGCTTTCTTTGAAAAATGTTGCGTATCATCCTACAGCTAGCTCGGTGCCAATCTTAAAAGATATTTCGCTACAGCTGGCACCAAAAGCGATGGGATTAGTCGTTGGGCCTAGCGGCTCGGGTAAAAGCACCCTCTTAGAGATTTTGGCCGGGTTGGCAACACCCACTTCGGGTGAGCTGTACTGGCGCGATCAGCAGCTTGATCCAGAATCTTTGCAGCAGCTGGCTGGGCTAGTATTTCAGTTTCCCGAACGTCATTTTTGTGGCCACACCCTTTTAGAAGAATTGCGGCTAGGTCATCCTGAGCTGGGTTCAGAGCAGCTACATGAAACTTTGAAAGCAGTTGGGTTAGGGCATCTATCATTTCAGAATGCTCCCCATGCGCTAAGTGGGGGTCAACAGAGGCGTTTGGCGCTAGCCGTGCAGTTAGTGCGTCAGCCCTACCTGCTACTGCTTGATGAACCCACGGCGGGTCTAGATTGGTCTATGCGTCGTCAGCTGGTGACGCTGCTGGCCAAGCTCAAAAAAGATTGGAGTTTGCTGGTGGTATCTCACGATGCTGAAGATCTGGCTGATCTGGCCGACACCTGTTGGACGTTGGATCATGGGCGGCTTGAGTCTGCTGACCCAGCCCAGTTTCGTGGGCAGCGAAAAACGCCGCAGGCAGTGGTTTAGATAAGGCGCTAGCGCAGCCATGCCCGATAGGGGAAAGGGCGAAGGGGGAAAGGCGAAGGGCGAAGGGCGAAGGGGACAATGGTTACCTATTATTGCCAACCGGTTATAATACCTAATTCGAACCAGACCCTTCCATTCGAAATGAATAGCTTGGTAGGGGCGGTGCCTTGTGCCCGCCCTGCGGGTATCGAGGGCTAGAGTATAAAGCGTTTTCATATAATGACCCAAGCGTTTCCAAGCCTGCCGATCAACTTGACCGTTTGGCAAAAAAGTTTGCGGTGGAGCCCCACCACAGACCAACAGCAACAGTTTCAGCAGCTCTATGAAGGCATCTTAGTCGGCAACCAGCAATTTAATCTAACCCGTATTACTGAGCCTGATGAATTTTGGGAAAAGCATTTGTGGGACTCCCTCAGCGGCATTGAGCCCTGGCTCACGGATGAACCACCGGATTGGCTGCCGCAGTTTAGCCAGCCAGCCCCTCGCATTATTGATATCGGCACCGGGGGCGGGTTTCCGGGCCTGCCAGCTGCGATCGCACAGCCCCACTGGCACGTCACGTTTCTCGACTCAACCCGAAAAAAAATCCAGTTCTTAGAAACCCTGGCCACGCAGCTTCAGTTTGCTAAAACTGCTTTCGTGGCAGAACGGGCCGAGACCATCGGTCACCATCGCGATCACCGAGGCCGGTACGATATCGCCCTGGTGCGGGCTGTCGGCCCCGCTTCGACCTGTGCTGAATATGCCCTGCCCTTGCTCAATGAGGGAGGTATCGCCGTCCTTTTTCGCGGACAGTGGTCTGACACCGATAGTCAGAACCTGGCAAAAGTATTGCCGCCCTTGGGCGCTTCGCTGACTGAGGTGCAAGCCTTTGTAACGCCCCTGACCCAGGGGATGCGACATTGCATTTATTTACAAAAAACGGGGATGACTGGGGTTCAATATCCGCGGGCGGTGGGGATTCCGGCGAAACAGCCGCTGTAGGCGCGCGATTAATCGCGCGCCTACCCTTGGTTTTTAATCGTCATCACTTCGACGATTTTTAATGCCACATCACCGGGGAGGCCCAAAATCCTATATAGATCATCCAAAAATGCCTGCTCTTGAGAGGTAACCGTGCCATCGGTGAGCACCAAATCAGTCGCCACCGCGAACACCGTCGGCCCCAGTTCAGCGGGCAGAGAAGCCTTTGCCGTCTCAACCAAAACACTAGGACCGTGCTGCTGAAGGTAGTTGAGCAGGGTATCTTTCATGCGATCGAGCATGTCGCCAGAGTGATTTTTAAACAGCTGCATACGACTCAGCAACATGCGCATTTCAGAATTTTCTTGCTCTGAAAGATAGCCGTCGGCTGCGATCGCAACCAAACAAATCGCGGCAAAGGCCTCAGCTGCACTCAGCGAAATTTTAGAGGTTTCTGTATTTTGGCCACTAAACACCCTGTCAAATAGCCCCATGCTGACTTCCTGATAATGCTGTTCCTTCATTGTGAGGCATTTGGTGACCATAAAAATGGAAAGGGAGAGAACTTAAAAGTCCTCTCCCAGGTTACTCCAGCTACAAGTCGGAAGTATCTACTCAGGGATTTGAAAACACTAGCCGTCGAAAAACAGGGAATTGAAAATTGAAAACGGGGGTCCCTAGATGGGGTCTCTAGAAATGGCAGGCATCCTTAAGCCATCTGGCTCATCTCATCTTCGAGCTGCTCGAGCAGACCCGTATTCCCTTGGGAGCGAGCCACCTCAATGCGATGCTCTAAAGAACGCTTGACACTTTCATGATGCACCCGAGCCGCTTCTCGAATGAGTTGGCGACGCTCTGCCGCAATCGGATTGAGCCCATTCAGTTTATTTTGCAAGGAAGCGAAGACAGACTGGCGGACAGGCTGCTGAACTTGCTCAACCCGACCCGCGCGATTAGTTTGATAGGCCACGCCACGATACTGCAGCTCAGCCACCGGCTGAGGAAAGGGAACGTGGCGGACATAGTTGACGTGGTATGGACGACCGCGATATTGCCCTAGAATATTGCTCTCAGTGACCTCCAGTGTAGGAGGATTGTGGTCGTGCTCGACGCCGCGATAAGTGAGTTTCATGTGGGGTATCCTCTTGAATTTGGTCCCTTGGGTTTTACAGGAACGCGTTCCTTCGGGATCAAGCCCTACTTCCGTCTCAGCAGTTCCTCTTAAAGTTTGCATCAGCCTAAACTTGACTCGAAGCTAAAACTCAACCGTCTGCGGAGATGAACGTTAGAAAGTAGTTTCTGTATTCATTTTTACCGTTTTGCTCGAATGTTGGCAATTCATGATGAAGATACTTAGAGAAATGCCATCCTTTGCTGTGTAAGGGTTTGAGTAACTTTTTCCGTCTTAGTACTGAAAAAAATTTGTGAAAATTCATACATTTGACGGAGTCTTGCTGGGTTATTGAAACGGTTCGCAACATTTAGATAGCGTTATTCCCGAGCCCTGAGCATTTGGAAAGGACCGAGTACTCAAGCAAATTGAGCTATCCTAGAAGGTGAGACGAATTTACAAAACTTCACAGCTCTGCCGCAATTTTTCGTTCTTTATGAAATGCACGATCAATCGCCGCGCCCAGTTTTCGGCCAGCCATCGCTATTGGCTACCGGAGCTGAGCGAGGTCGAAAACCAAAAAGCTTTTGGGCTGTGTGCTAAAGCTCCTGGCCACGGTCATAACTACGTCCTATATGTGTCTATGGAGGGCGAGTTAGATAAGTACGGCATGGTGCTCAACCTGTCAGATGTCAAAAAGGTGATCAAGCAAGCGGTTACCAGCCAGCTCGATTTTAGTTACCTCAATGATGTGTGGCCTGAGTTTCAGAAAACGCTGCCCACCACTGAAAATATTGCCCACGCGATCTGGCATCGGCTAGCGCCCCACTTGCCAATCACTCGCATTCAGCTATTTGAACACCCCGAACTTTGGGCCGACTACACAGGAAACGGAATGGAAGCTTATCTGACTATCTCAACCCACTTCAGTGCCGCTCATCGCTTAGCGCTGCCCGATCTGAGCCTCGAAGACAACACCGAAATCTACGGCCTTTGTGCTCGCCCCAACGGCCACGGCCACAACTACCACCTAGAGGTCACTATTAAAGGCGAGATGGATCCGCGCACGGGCATGATTGCCGATCTGGTCGCTTTTCAAAACGCGGTCGAGACCCATGTGGTGAAGCCCTTTGACCATACCTTCTTAAATAAAGATATTCCCTATTTTGCCGAGGTGGTGCCCACGGCTGAGAATATTGCTGTACGCATTCGTGAGCTGTTGCGATCGCCCATCAAAGAGATTGGTGCATCGCTGCACAAGGTAAAGCTGATCGAGAGCCCCAATAACTCCGCCGAGGTCTATTGCGAGGAGCCCAGCGCAGCTGCCAGCCTTAAATCAGCAGAAGCCCGAAATTTAGCAGCTGTCTAAGAAAGCCCTTACCTACGTGTAATTACTGAAGTCCCTCAGCGAGTTGGCGTAAGGCGTTCTGATCCAGAGAATTTTGAGTGTCTAATTGAATTACAAGGGACATTAGTTAAACGCTATAGAAGATCCAAGCCCCTGCGGTCAACGTTTGGTTGATCGCGGGGTTTTGCTTTTTAATCTAGGCCCAACTCACGTTTGAGGATTTCGATCGACTTTTCGCCGATGTAGTTTTCACAGTAGAGAATTTTGGGCGGGCGAATAATATCTTCGCGGGCGGCGAGCAGGGCTTCTTTGATCGCTGGGTAGCTGGCTTTGTCAAGGGCAGCGATGGTTTGGGCGCTGCGCACCACGGCATTGAGCTTTTGGTTATCGTCGGTTTGGGCCGTCATCACCAAGATCTCGTCACCGCGCAGGCTGTAGGCCAGCACCTCTGCGGCCCGCAAAATGCCAGAGCTGAGGCTGACCAGGCCCAAACAGGTGTCTTTGGGCAAATCTTTAAGCTGGCCTAGCTCCTGGGCGTAGTCATAAATGTCGATGGGGATGACCCGCACCGACTTGGGGGCAGCGATGGCTTCGGCTTCATTGATGAAGTATCGACTGGTCACCACGGTGCCAGACCGAGTCTGGGAGAGCACGTCTTCTAACCCTTCGAGGGGCACCAGCTGCACCGGAATATGCAGGGCCTGCTCTAGCTCTCGCACCATCAGCTCGCCCGCGCCAATATCTTGTCGGGGGGTAGTGACCAGCACACGGGCGCTACAACGCAGCCGCCAGTCAATCTCAGCTAAAAATAACTCTCGGGCCTGGTGCAGTGAGCAGCCCTGCCTGAGCAGATCGTCAAGGCTGTTTTCGACCAGCTCTTGGGCTTTAGGAAACTGCTCTAACAGCGGCGAGCGCGGCTTGGCGATTTCGACACTGCCCTGGGTGCGCACATAGATGCCTGACCCTGGCTGAGCCTCAACTACACCGGCCTCTTCGAGCTGGCGGTATACCTTGCTAATGGTGTTGCGGTGCAGCCCGGTCTGCATGGCGAGCTGTCGAGTGCTGGGCAGTCGGTATCCGGGCGGGTACTGGCGCGATGCAATCGCAAACCAAATCTGGTCGTAGAGCTGTGTAGACGCCGGGATTTCGCTGTCGGTTTGGATGTGAAACTGAACCACTGGAATGCCCTCGCTGAACGCTGCCTGATGGTGTGTGGGGTCTTTATACTTGAGGCGTATCTATTCTCTATATAGAAGGGTAGTCGCGATTGGCAATTTCGTGTGTGCCAATCGTCATTTAAGTGGCATAGGTAATATTTCTTGATGATTGCGTTCGCTAAAGCTAGGGGCTAGAAGCGATGACTGCAAATCTTATGAAAGGTTGCGTTGATTTGCTTGCACCTGCTGATGAAGTTGGGAAACCCATTCAAACGAGAGCCCCGTGGTCTCAGCTACCAGCTGAGGGGCTATGCCAATATTGAGGAGGTTTTTGGCGATTGCGATCGCAGCTTCCGTCTTACCTTCTTCTTTGCCTTCTTCTTTGCCTTCTTCTTTGCCTTCTTCTTTAATTTGTTGATAGAGCTCAGTTTCTTTAGTAGCCAGGTCCAGTATGGCTTCCTGCCGGCCTTCTTCTTTGATTTGTCGGTAAAGTTTGGTTTCTTTAATAGTCAGGTCAAGCATGGCTTCAACCTCCTCGCGCGAAAGATTAGTAAGTTTATAGACAGCAATTGTTGTGACTAATTCAATTATGTCTTGAAGTGAAGGTGATGGGCCAGGTTGGGTCTGAGCACGCATGACCAAGCGCTTAGCCTGAGGCAGGAGCTGATCTTCTTCAGCCAGGGTTAGTTTAATCAGTGCTAGCCCCAGCGGCAGCTGATCAAACTCGCCCAGCTCATCAAGGTAGAGGCACTGCACTTGGTCAGAGTCGAGCAAGGCTCGATGGATATGGGCATCTTCAGGCTCCAGCCCTCTATGGGGGAAGATGAGTGTGCCGTACCAGTCATCGTAGGTATGGCGGTTGCGATAGAGATAGAGAAAAAGCTCTGAAAAGAAGCGATGGTAGAGCGTCGGGTCAGACTGAAACTGGACTTCGGTAAAAAAGACGCGCTTGACGGTGGCTTGATCCGGCGGCAGTAGTACACCATCGATCCGAAAGGACGGCTCTTTTACCTCAACAGACGTAAATTGATACGCTTGAGCATTTTCAGGCTGCACATCAATCAGCTCGAAAAACAAAGCCGGATAGCGCACAAAAATCTGATAGAAGATGGCATCGCGGCGCATGAATGGTATGTCAGTACTAAATCCAGCATATCATTTAGGATGGTTGAGTCTAGGATGGTTGAGTCTGAGATTGTTTCCTATCAAAAATTGTCAGTCTAAAATCTAAAATGATTTCATGGATATTCAAACTCAGACAGTTAACCTTCAGAACGGTGATTTTAAGCTGCCCGCCTATCTGGTGATGCCAGGCGGGGACGGCCCCTATGCAGCCATTGTTGTGCTACAAGAAATTTTTGGCGTCAATGCCCACATTCGCGATGTCACTGAGCGGATTGCGCGGGAAGGATATGTTGCGATCGCGCCCGCCCTCTATCATCGTCAGGCCCCCGGCTTTGAAACCGGCTACACTCCCAAAGATGTTGAGATTGGGCGGCAATATAAGGTTCAGACCCAGACCGACGAACTGCTAGGTGATATCCAGGCCGCGATTGACTATGTCAAAGCGCTACCCCAGGTCAAAGCAGGCAGCATCGGCAGCATCGGCTTTTGCTTT
>JBCBZL010000367.1:0-4436 GCA_039815385.1 Cyanobacteria bacterium P01_A01_bin.114 | reverse complement strand
CCCCTGCTCCCCCTGCTCCCCCTACTCCCCTACTCCCTATCCACACCTTTCACCCTTCCCCTGTCACCCTTCCCCTTTTCAAGTAAGTCAAAATACCTAACCAAAACCCCCATATATTAAGGAATTATTGCTTTATGGGAGAAAGGTCGAAGAAAATCGTTACTATTTAACCAAGTTAGTAGTTTGTGATACTACGCTACTAACCTTAAGAAAAAGCAAAAGCCATATAGAATAAGGTTTTCAGAGTTCAGTAGGCTTGTATAATAGCTTTCACCGTCTTTTTCTCTGATAAAACTTAATCATCTTCAGTGTCGAACCGTTAATTTTCATCGTGCTGCGTTAACGAGGAGCCCGGAAACCCTTGGAAAGCCTTAAAGAAAAAATTTTGGTGGTGGATGACGAAGCCAGTATTCGTCGTATTTTAGAAACCCGCCTTTCAATGATTGGTTACGACGTGGTCACCGCAGCTGATGGAGAAGAAGCTCTGGAGACGTTTCGCAATGCAGCCCCCGATCTGGTTGTGTTGGATGTGATGATGCCCAAGCTTGACGGCTATGGGGTTTGCCAAGAGCTTCGCAAAGAATCAGACATTCCTATCATCATGCTGACGGCGCTGGGGGATGTCGCCGACCGGATCACGGGTTTGGAGCTCGGGGCCGATGACTACGTGGTTAAGCCGTTTTCCCCTAAAGAGCTAGAGGCTCGCATTCGGTCAGTGCTCCGTCGGGTTGAGAAAACGGGCACGTCGGGGATTCCCAGCTCCGGTGTGATCACCATTAACACCATTCGAATTGACACCAACAAGCGCCAGGTTTACAAGGGAGACGAGCGAATTCGGTTAACTGGCATGGAGTTTAGCCTGCTTGAGCTGCTGGTCAGTCGCTCGGGTGAGCCGTTTTCTCGCTCAGAAATTTTGCAAGAGGTTTGGGGCTACACCCCTGAGCGCCACGTCGATACGCGGGTCGTAGATGTTCATATTTCCAGACTCCGCGCCAAGCTGGAAGACGACCCTAGTAATCCGGAGCTGATCCTCACAGCCCGAGGAACCGGGTATTTGTTTCAACGGATTGTCGAACCAGGGGAAGAATAAGTCTGATAGAATTTCTTAAAGTTTCTACAGATTCAATTCGATGGGTTTGACTCGAGCACGGATCGCAGTAGATGCGATGGGGGGCGACTACGCACCTGCTGAAATCGTCGCTGGCGCTATAAGAGCAAGAGAAGAGCTAGACGCAGAAATTTTATTGGTGGGCGATGCTGAGCAGATTAAGGCATCGGTTGCCAATGTCGATAGCTTACGTCAGATAGAAATTGTGCCGTCTGAGGGCACGATCGAAATGCACGAAGAGCCCTTGAGCGCCCTGCGGCGAAAGCCCAAAGCGTCGATCAATGTGTCGATGTCTCTGGTCAAGCAGGGTAGGGCAGATGCGGTGGTGTCAGCCGGGCACTCTGGGGCGGCGATGGCCTCAGCCCTGCTGCGTCTGGGGCGCATCAAGGGCATTGACAGACCGGCGATTGGCGCTGTTTTTCCGTCTGTGGTTGCCGGTAAATCGGTACTTATCTTAGACGTCGGGGCAAATGTAGACTGCCGTCCTCGTTTTTTAGAGCAGTTTGCTCTGATGGGTAGCATCTATTCCCAATATGCGTTTGGGGTAGAGCGCCCCAAAGTTGGCTTACTCAACATTGGTGAGGAGCCCAGTAAAGGTAATGATTTGACGGTCAGTACCCATCAAGCTTTGGCTACCAATCAAACGGTCAACTTTGTCGGCAATGCAGAGGGGCGAGATGTGCTCTCAGGCAATTTTGATGTGATTGTCTGCGATGGCTTTATGGGTAACGTACTGCTCAAGTTTGCTGAAGCCGTGGGGGAAGCCGCGCTACAGATTTTGCGGGAGGAGCTGCCCCAGGGTATCTTGGGCAAGATTGGGATCATGCTGCTGCGGGGCAATCTGGGTCGCATCAAGCAGCGTGTCGATCATGCTGAGCACGGCGGGGCGCTACTGCTCGGGGTCTCTGGGATTGCTGTCATCAGCCACGGTAGCTCCCAAGCGCCGTCTATTTTTAACGCCATTCGTCTCGCCAAAGATGCTGTTGATAACGACGTGCTCGGGCATATTCAAGCGCAATACCAAAAGGTAACGGCTGCCCAATAGGTAAACCTTGGCCACATTCAGACCTGTCGTGTGTTCTACAGGAAAAGCTCAAATAACCGGATGTGGTTTAGCTACAAACAATCAAGCCAACTCTAGCAAGGCTTTGAAGGCGGGGACTATATGGTTAAGCACACAGCACAGGGGGTTGCCTTTGTCGGTAGCGGGTCTGCCGCTCTCGCGACGCGTCTGAGTAATGACGAGCTGGGTCAGATAGTTGAGACGTCCGACGAGTGGATCTCAACCCGCACGGGCATTCGACAGCGACATATTGCAGGGGGCGAGGCCTCGCTCTGCTCGCTATCGGCTGAGGCGGCCAGGGGTGCGATCGCAATGGCCGACCTCTCCCCCACCGACATTGACCTGATCGTGCTAGCCACCTCCACCCCTGACGATTTGTTCGGCACCGCCTGTCAGGTACAGGCTGAGCTGGGGGCGACTCGTGCCGTCGCCTTCGACCTCACCGCCGCCTGCTCTGGCTTTGTGTTTGGCATCATTACCGCCGCCCAATTTATTCGCACCGGGGTCTATCGCAACATCGTGGTGATTGGGGCAGACGTCCTCACCCGCTGGGTCGATTGGCAAGACCGCACCACCTGCGTCCTCTTTGGGGATGGTGCGGGGGCGGTCGTCATGCAAGCCTCTGAAATCGATCACCTGCTCGGGTTCGAAATGGGCAGCGACGGCAGCCTGAATGGCTGCTTAAATCTGGCCTATCAGTTCGAGTCTCAGCCGCTAGTGGGTGATGTTGCGGTGCAAAAAGGCACCTTCCAGCCGATTACGATGAACGGTCGTGAAGTCTATCGATTTGCCGTGAGTCGGGTGCCTGAGGTGCTCGAAAAGTCTCTCTTTTATGCCAATCTGACCACCGCCGACATCGATTGGCTGATCTTGCACCAGGCCAATCAGCGCATCCTCGACGCGGTAGCTAAGCGACTTAAAATCCCCAGTGAGCGGGTGGTCAGCAATATGGCTAAGCACGGCAACACCTCCGCCGCCTCGATTCCGATTGCGCTAGATGAATGGGTCCGCGCAGGTCACATCAAGCCGGGCGATAAAATTGCCACCTCTGGCTTTGGTGCAGGCCTAACCTGGGGGGCCGCCATCTTTAAGTGGGGCCTATAGTTTGAATGGATAGTTTGAATGGATTTATAGAAAGCGCAGGGCTCTCTTGACATCAAAATGATTCGTAATCAGTACGATAGACATAACGGTTCGTCGGCCTCGTTAGCATCCCTATGCTAGAAGTTTCCCTCAAAACCCCCAAGATTCCACGGCTTGAGAACGGCGATCGGCTCAGCCGACAAGAGTTTGAACGGCGATATGCGGCCACGCCCCATCTTAAAAAGGCTGAGCTGATTGAAGGAGTTGTCTACGTGCCCGCTGCGCTCAGGTTTCAAAGTCACGCGCAACCTCACGGCAACCTGATGGGCTGGCTATGGACCTATAAAATCTTGACACCCCACGTCGAGCTGGGCGATAACCCAACCATTCGCTTAGATTTTGATAACGAACCCCAACCAGATGCTGTTTCCATCATTGATGAAAGAGCCGGCGGGCAAGCCCGCATTAGTCAAGACGACTACATTGAAGGGGCTCCCGAACTGGTGATCGAAGTGGCCGCTAGTAGCACAGCCATTGATTTACATGACAAAAAGAACGCCTACCGCCGTAACGGCGTGCAAGAATATCTCGTTTGGCAAATCTTCGAACAGCAGGTTTCTTGGTTTGTCTTGGAAGAAGGGCGCTATGAAAAATTGCCTATCGAAGCAGGTGTCATTAAAAGCAAACAATTCCCAGGGCTGTGGCTAGCCGTTGACGCCCTAATTTCAAAAGATATGACCCAAGTTCTAGCCGTTCTGCAGCAGGGTCTGGTTTCTCCAGAACATGCCAGTTTTGTTGAACGTCTCAAACAATCATATAAATAGATGCTGAATGGCTTCTATCTCCAATTTCCTATCTCCTGTCTCTTAATACAAAGATACCTTTCCGCTCTGATCCCTTACCTAACCTCCTTTTCTAAAAATCCATTTGCTGAGAAAGTGAAGAATAGCTTTTAGGAATATGTATCGAAGATGACAAAAACTGTGTGGGTGTTTCCGGGGCAAGGCTCACAAACCACGGGCATGGGCGCGGATCTAGCAGACCATGAGCTGGCCAAAGCACGCTTTGCCGAAGCAGATGAAATTTTGGGTTGGTCTGTCTTAGACGTTTGTCAGGGCGAGACTGAGCTTCTGTCACAGACGCTGTATACCCAGCCCTGTCTATACGTCATTGAGTGTATTT
>JBCBZL010000210.1:0-9012 GCA_039815385.1 Cyanobacteria bacterium P01_A01_bin.114 | reverse complement strand
GGGTATTGACAGCCCCTTGCGGCTTTTAAGATAGGTTCCAGCCTTGAAAGCGTCTAGGACATTTCTGGGAAAGAAACTACCCGGCATCCAGGCTCCCAAGCTCCCAATTTTGGACATTCGGTATGACCTTATCGGGTATACCTCGATAGGTTTTTGTATAAGCCGTCTATCACAAAGCGGCTAGGGCGCGACTGGCGTGCCGGGCTGGACATCCCCTGTGGGGGCAGGTAATGCCTCAAGGCCCGGCTCCGCTGGAGGGGCGTCTGCTGGAGGGGTATCTGCTGGCGCGCTATCCGGTACAGCCGGGGTCTCAGGCGCGTCAGCAATCAGCTGCTGAATACGGTCTTTAAACTGAACCGGAGCCAGGGTCAGAGCAATTTCAAATAGAGGCTTGGCTTCAGCTTCTTTACCCATTTCACGCAGCACGAGTGCCTTGGCAAGGGTGGGACGAAAGTCTGGCGTGGCCTGCTGTAGCGTTTCCACATCTTGAATAGCGGTGTCATAGGATGCGATCGCATCCTCAAAATTGCCCTGGTCAGCGTAGACTTGACCCAGCAACAGCTTGACCGATACCACATCAATGCTACCGGGTTGAATCTCATTGGCTTGCCCCGCCGTTTTGAGCGTATCTTGCAGCAGCCCAACTGCAGCCTGCGGACGCTGCTGATCGATCAAAAGCGCCACCAGCCCCTGCAGCGCTTCCATATTGCCGGGGGTCTGAGTCAGCACGCTGCGATATACCTGGGCAGCCCCTTCCAAATCACCTAGCTGCTGCTTTGTTTGACCCAGCAGTACGGCATAGCTAGGCACGTTAGGATTTAACTCAGCCAGTTTTTCCAAGGGTTCAACCACACCCTGTAAATCCTGTAGGGCGATTCTCGCCTCAACCAGCCCCAGCAGGGCGGTTTGGTTGTTGGGTTCTCGCTGTAGTACCAGCTCATAGCCGTTGGCTCGCCCCTCTAGCTCAGCTCGCTGATCGGTTGTACCCGGAGCAGACGAGGCGTTAGACCCATTGCCGCGAGCTGCATTATGCCGAGTCGGGCTACTGAGCAATGGCAAAAAAGAAATGGCCACCAAAGCGACTACAGCCACTAGCAGAATGCCACCTATCAGCCAACGATTCCGTTTGACAGCCACAATTATGCCTTCTCAAAAATCAACCTGCCCATATTAAACCCTAAATGCACCCTGTCTGAGAGGCCCCTTAGCATCTGGCAAGCTTTTTCTATTGATAACTCTGAGCTATAACAAGGCTATAGTCGTTAGATAGGTCGAGATAAAATTCTAAAGAGTCTGGAATATTTGTGGTTGGGACACCTGAGCCCTCTGGCAAACTGTCCTGCAAAAGAACCTTATCAACAGAAAAACCTGAAAAGATTCGGGTTCACCGCCAAAGCGCTGGAATATGATTAGAGATTTGTGGGAAAGTTGAGGTTGACCTCAATTCGCTCAAGGTTGTCCCTCCATCGTTATTCCCATGGACTCACGCCAATAGGCTCTAAAGGCTATTGTTAATAAGTTAAAAAAAAATTCATGATTTTTTCGAATTCAAAAGTATTGAATTCACATCAGGCAGGTTTTCCGTTGAGGAGGTTTGAAAGATAGATGAGTTCCGCAGCTAGTCGCCCCCCCGAGTCTCCGGAGTCGAAGCCAAATCCAGCAACCTATTCATCGTCAGAGAGCTCAGCTGAGGCTGACCGCCCGACTTTGATGGGGCCTCCAAAGCGTCCTGAAAAACCGCCCGAACCTGCTGTTCAGCCGTCCGATGCTGAGAAATCCCGCGTGAGCCCAGCTGTGATGGGTACGGTGGTCGCAGTTAAACCTGCGGCGAGTGTCGAGAAAACTGACGCCAAGCCAGATATTCCAGATAAAACCGCTATCGCTGCTCAGGCTGAAACCAGTGCTGACGCAGAAGAGCCAAAGCCTCGCCAGCAGCCGATCTCTCCCCCCAGTGAGCCGATGCAGTATCGGGCCATTGGGCTATTACGAGGGCGCTACTGCCCTTCGGAGGAAAACTTTAATCGCGGTCACATTGTGACCCAGGACGACACAAAGATTTCTTCAGTGTTGCTGGGCCGGGTCACCAGCCTGGTCAAAAAGCATCTTGAGATCGAGAGCAATCACCTCTGGGTTGTCTACCCGCGCACGATTGCGGATGAAGACAACGCCTTGAGCGTCCAGATCGTTGGGGTTTGGGAGCCTGAAACCTTGGGCATAGAAGATGAAGACAGTGAGTCTGCCGATGCAGACACTGCGGACGAGCCCGCTACGGGCGAACCCACTCCAAAAACATCTGGTGACGATACGTTGATAGACTCTGCCGATCAGGCCGCTGCACAGGCAGCGGACACTGCTGTAGCTGTAGCTGATGCTCCTGAGTCGGCAGACCCTGAGCTGGCAGCAGATGCCGTTGAGAATGTAGATACCGATACTGACGATTCAGCAGAGCCTGACAAGGCGACCGAGAGTACCGCTGAATCACCTGACTCGGCTGAATCGCCCGACTCCGTATCATCCGACTCCGCAGAGCGTGAATCTATCGAGACTGCATCTTTGGCAGAGACCGATTCCGCAGCCCCTGATTCTGAGGCCAAACCGGCAGAGGCCAAATTAGCAGAGTCCACATCGGCAGAGGCCAAACCGGCGGAGGCCGAATCGACGGAGGCCGATCCTGACGCTAAGGTTTCCTCTCCCAGTAGCCCGGCGGAGCCGCCGCCAATTCCTTCTGACGAACTTGAGTCCGACTATTTTTCGATTAGAGGAGAAGTGGTCAAGTATGTTGAAGATAGGGCCGAGATTCATATTAACGTCTTGCAAAAGCTGCGCTCTAATTCGAAGCAGCGACCGTTTAGATTAGTTTTGAAGGGCCACCTAGAAGGTAAAACGATTGGTTACTTTTGGGATCTCAATGTAGAGCGTCAGGCCCAGCATTTGGTTTTAACCGAAGGCACCCAGATCGCGGCAGTGCCGCCTAAGAAAAAGAAAAAAGGAGGTCGACGCGGCCCAGGGGGCGGCAAGCGATTTTCGCGAGGCGGCCCCAAAAGCGGGGGGCCAAGAGGTGGCCAACGCCATTCGAACGATCGGGGCAGCAGCGATAAAGCGCCCCCCAGTCGGCCTAGCCGTTCGACCTCCTCTGAAGTGGCTAAGGCTGAATAGAGGGCTAAACCCTCACCAGAGCGAAGCTCACACTACCGAACTTCAGCACTCCCGCTCGCTCCAAAGGTATCCTGCGGCACGAAGGTGCGATCGCACGGTAAAGGGGCAACCGGGGTGGTGAGTTCAAACTGGCCTGCTTCAATCCATGCCTTTAGAGTAGAGGCCGCCTGCCTTGATAGGTAGGCACTCGCGAGGGGAGCTGTCCTCACCGACGTTCGATTGATCTGGATGCGCCCCGACTTAAGTTGCTGATAGCTCACCAGGCCAAAGGTCGGCCGCACCCGTCGAGGAATCGAAAAATCAACCACAGGCGCAACCACTTCCCCATCGCTGACGGCACAGTGCTGTAAAACCACCTCGTTTAGAACGGGGATAGGCACCCCGATTCCCAGCATCATTGAAGGGCCATAGCCCTTGAAGTAACAACCCCTCACCCACCGAGTTTCCATTTGCTTAGCATCCCCAATCAGGGCAACCGTAGCGGCAGGGCCAACCGGGGTGCGGTTAGGTAACCGCTTTTGTAGTGGAAAATGCTGGGTTCCTTCCCAGGCAATATAGCCAACCCCCCCCCCTAAGAAAATTCGAGAGCCAATGCCAACGGCCTGTAAATCAGGATCGTTTAGCAAGGGAGAAAGCGCCCCTGGACTGGCATAAACCGCATTGCCGAGGAAAGGTTGTAAGGGGCCCAAGTAGGTATAGAGAGGGCGATCGCCACTGTTGACCCCAACAATAAAATTTTGATAGAGATTACGCGGGTTAAAGAGATAAAACTGATTAATACTATCCTTAGTGATAGACGTTTCTAAGGTGGCTCTCGGGTAGCAATCGGTGATTTGGCCGCTCGCCTTGAGCGGGACAGCTTTGCCTGCAACCAGGTCAGAAATCACATGCCCGCCGCCGCGATAAGAGTCTTCTGGCTCAAAGCCCTCCCGACTGCTCTCAGCCATTTGCCCCGCGCCAAGATAGAGATCGACGGCACCAAACCCAGCATAAGCCAGCACGTTATCCAGATAGCATTCTCGAATCTTGATGGGAGGATCGGTGTGACCCAGGTTTAAAACAGCGCCTGAAGACTCCACCGGCTCAAAGGTGCCGGTGGTAATGACATCCACCGCCTTAGCGGCGGCAGTAACGCCCATGTCTGCAATCCGGCTTTTCGCCTCTTCGATCGTCCAGACAGTTGCCTGCCGCTGGCGAATCTTGGCATTGATATCAGCAATCTTTCGCATAGGGCAAGCAAGGCACTCAAAGCTGTTTCAGCTTCCAAGCCAAAAATCCCCCCAGCAACAAGGTTGGCATCAGCACCAGCACCAGACTGACCGCTGTCGTCGCTGGGATATGGGCCAAGGGGGCCAGTCTTTTGATGGCTAGGCTGATGATTGCCGAGGCTAACAGTACCTTCCCGAGAAACAAACTTGTATCCATTGGCACCCCAACTCAAGACCGCCGAATATTGAGACAGCACCATTCCTGACGCCGCCACAAAGTGGCCACGACCCAGCCATTTTGCTCAAGGGTTTCGGCGACAAGCTTAGACTGCTCCAGTAAGATACCGCTGAGGATTCCCCAGGTGGAAGGTTTTGCAATCTCGTTGAGATGAGGAATTAGATCGACGATTACCTCCGCCAAAATATTGCAGACAATGCCGTCAACGGGGGTTTCTAAGCGATCAATCAAAGTCTGTAAGCTGCCCTCACAAACCGACAGCTGGGCACCAATGCCGTTGAGAGCTTGATTGGCGGCGGTGGAATTCACGGCGAGTGGATCAATGTCAACCGCATAGGCCTGTTTGGCTCCGAGCAAGATCGCCCCAATTGACAAAATCCCCGAACCGCAGCCAATGTCAGCAATAATCAGATCGTCATCCCCGTCATCCGCCACTGCCCCCAGTCTCATTTCCAAAGATTCTAAGCAGAGCTGAGTCGTAGCATGCGCACCGGTGCCAAAAGCACTACCTGGGTCAAGTTTGAGGACTAAACGAGAAGTATCGTCTGGTACCGGCAGCCAGGCCGGGTTAATCAAAAAGCGATCGCCAATTTCCTGAGGATGCCAGTGGGTCTTCCAGCTTTTTGACCAGTCTTCTTCTTCGATGAGTCGCCATTCAACAATCGGCTCTGGCATCTCGCCAACGCAGAGGGCGTCCTGCTTGAGGGTGAGGGCGAGAGCCGCCAGATCAAGGTGTTCAAACGCGGGCTGGGGGAAATAGGCTTTGACAACCCGGTGCTTGCCATGCTGCTGACTAGAGGTGCCTCGGCCGTCTAAGGTGTCAAATCGCCAAAAGACACTGTCTTCCAGAGCCGGACTACAGGTTATCTGAATTTCCCACCAGCTGTTTGCCAAAGTTATAGGCCTCTCAGAAATAGCTGCTTCACAACATGACCTCTCATCCAAAATACTGGTTGATGGTCTTTCATACTAGAGGGCACGTCGCTAATTCGCCCCCTAGAAAGTCAGCCGCTATACTAGATTTGATACGGGTGGGGCTACCGAAGAACGAGAGGGACTTAGGGCGTGATTGCTTATAGGGCAACGGTGTAAGCGTCTCGAATGCCAGGAACTTTGGTAATCTCAGCCAAAATCCCTTCGGGCAGCGGATCGTCAATGCTGAGCACCATGACGGCATCGCCTCGCACGATCTTGCGCCCGACCTGCATACTGGCAATGTTGACGTTAAAGCTGCCCAGCAGCGAGCCAATTTTGCCGATGATGCCGGGCATATCTCGGTGCAGGGTAAACAGCATATACTTGGTGGGCGGGACGTTGATCGGAAACTGGTTGAGGTCAATCAGCCGCACTTCATCTCCCCCAAGCAGCACACCCGTGACGGAATGTTCGCCCAGAGAGCCTTTGGCAGAGAGATGCAAAGAGCCGGTGTAGTCTTTGATAGAAGTGTCACGGGTCTCGACGACGTGGATGCCGCGTTCTTTGGCCTCAATTGAGGCGTTGACATAGTTAACGCGCTCTTGCAAAGCATTAGAAAGTAGCCCTTTGAGGGCCGCAATCACAATCGGTTTGCTATCGTTTTCTGCCAAATCACCCTGGAGACGAATCTGAAATTGCTCGATGCGCCCGCCCGCCAGCTGGCCAACCAGATTACCCAACGTCTCGGCAAGCTGTAGATAAGGCCGCAGCTTTTCTAAAATGTCGGGACGCAAACCTGGAATATTGACCGCAGACCGGGCCGGTAGCCCCAGCAGCACATCTCGGATTTGCTCGGCCACGTCAATGGCCACGTTGACCTGAGCCTCTTCGGTCGATGCGCCCAAATGGGGGGTGAGTACAATCGAGTTACCGAGATCGCGCAGGGGAGATTCGCCCAGGGGCTCTGATTCATAGACATCTAGGGCGGCTCCAGCAATTTGACCGTCGCGAATGGCTTCATAGAGAGCGTTTTCGTCAATGATGCCGCCCCGGGCGCAGTTGACAATGCGGGCAGTGGGTTTCATCTTGGCCAGGGCCGCAGCGTTGATCAAATGGGCAGTATCTGAGGTTTTAGGAATATGTAAGGTGATGTAGTCTGACTCTTGAAAAAGGAGATCGAGATCGACCAAACGACAGCCAATTTCTTCAGCCCGTTCGGTTGAAATAAACGGGTCGTAGGCCAGCAGCTTCATCCCCATGGCTCGGGCTACAGAGGCCACATGGGAGCCAATTTTGCCCAGGCCGACCACGCCCAGAGTCTTTTTGTAGACCTCAACGCCGGTAAACTTCTTACGATTCCATTCTTTGGATTTGACCGACTGATCGGCCACCGGAATCAGTCGTGACATTGACAACATCATCGCCAGGGCATGCTCAGCGGCAGCAATGGTGTTCCCTTCGGGAGAATTGACCACGACAATGCCACGCCGGGTAGCCGCAGCAACATCCACGTTATCGACCCCAACCCCAGCTCGACCAATAATCTTGATATTTTTGCCCGCTTCGATGACCTCAGCGGTGACCTTGGTGCCAGAGCGAATCATCAAGGCGTCATAATCAGCGATGATTTTGACGAGTTCTTCAGGGGATAGGCCCGTTTTAATATCGACTTGGGCCACCTGGGAGAGAATATCTAATCCGGCCTGGTCGATGGGATCGGAGACAAGTACCTTCGGCATGGGTCAGCTACGTTTTTTCACAGGGTGACATTTTACTGCAAAGTAGGGCTTGTAAAAACCACTGCCCTAGCGAAATTATGGGGTTTGAGGCCCCTCAAGACATTAGGAAAAGGTTAAGGACCGGGGCAGCTTGTTGAGCAGTCAGGGGTTGGGGCAATGGGAGGCTAGGAGACTGCTGCGATCCCAAAGATTTGATGTGGTCTGGGAACTGTCCCAGATTTCGAGCTGGTAGAACAGGTCAGCTAAAATCGTATTGGATACTAAAAAGCCATCGGGGTCAGAAAGTTTTAGCCGATCGCGGCTGAGGCTGACCCAGCCTTGATCAATATAGTGGGCTAGCGCATCGTGTAGAGCTGACCCAACGCCCTGGCCAAAGTAGGTTTCTAGGGGCGCGATCGCAACCCCCTCGGCCAGTCTTAACCCCACCATCAGCCCGTCAAGCAGGCGCTCTAGCACCGGGGTTGGGCCGCAGTCAATCTGCCCATCTATCAGATATTGGTCAAGCCAGGCGGCATACTGGCGCTGGGTGCGCGGTCTGCCAAAACGCTGATGGTGGGTATAGCTGGTGGCCCCCATGCCAAACCCGTAGTAGGGCTGGTTGTGCCAATAGGTGAGGTTGTGTCGGCAGCGGTGGCCCGGCTGGGCATAGTTAGAGATTTCGTAGTGCTCGTAGCCTGCATGGGTCAGGGTTTGCTGGGCTGCGCAATACATCTCAACGGTCGTTTGCTCAAGCGGAAGGGGCCGGTCGCCAGGGGCATACTGTTTGCCAAACGGGGTCTGGGGTTCGAGGGTGAGGTCATAGACTGAGATATGCGAGGGGGCAAGTGCGATCGCGTCCGACAAAGACTGCTCCCATTGAGCCAGGGTTTGGTGAGGCAGCCCTGAGATCAGATCCAGGCTCCAGCTAGGAATACCCACCTGGTGCAAATCCGCGGCGGCCCGATAGACATCCGCTACCCGATGAAATCGCCCGCAGACCTCTAACAGTTCGTCTTGAAAAGCCTGTACCCCCAGACTTATGCGAGTGATGCCCAAATCTCGATAGCCCTGCAAATGAGATCGGTCAAACGTGCCAGGATCCATTTCCATGGAAATCTCAGCGTTGGGGGCAATATCAAAGTGCTGTCGCAGGGTACCTAACACCTCTCCTAGCTGAGGGACTGACAGCAGCGATGGCGTTCCCCCTCCCAAAAAAACGGTCTGGAGCGGCCCCCCCAACACAGGGGTCCCCGCAATTTCTGCACAGAGCCGCTCGACATATTGAGCGATGGTGCCAGAGGTTTCCCCCCGTCGCTGATTACCCACCACTGAAATGGGAAAATCGCAATAGAAACAGCGCCGCCGACAAAAGGGAATATGAACATAGGCAGAAATCGGCTCAGTGAAGGGGCTTATCATCTCTGCCGTAGCCCGGTCAGGGTGGAGCATAGCCTCACGATCTATCAGGTGCTAGGGATTCGCTATAATCAAAGCATAATCATACCTTCAGGCCATAATTTCTAGGCCATAATTTTTAGCCAGTGGCTTTGTCTAACTTAGTTGGATACCTGCAGGCATTAAAGCGTCCCAAAGCATTACTCAAAGATTGTTTTCTATTTAGATACTTTTGACGACTCCGGGTAGAAGTGGGTCTTGTTCTCTAAAGTCCAGTACGGCACGGCCAAACTTTAGACCCAACACTTTTAGGCTGAGCATTTTTCAAACCGAGCGTTTTTGGATTAAGTATTACGAGAGGCTTTGCAAAGCTTCGCTCAGC